>JANNSS010000188.1:0-10925 GCA_031402955.1 Saprospiraceae bacterium | reverse complement strand
ACAGTCTCACCCTGGGCAGGTATTTCAATATGCTGAAATCCGTTTTCGCGCAGATAGGAACGCCAGGCCTGCTGGGTATCATACTCGCCATGGACGAGGAAGAGCTTCTTGAGTTTGGATTTCTGGTTGTAGACAAAGTCTTTCATCTCGTCGCGATCACCATGGGCGGAGAACGAGTCCATGACTTCGACATCAGCTTTGACCTCCATGTATTGATTGAAAATCTTGAGGCCTGGAACGCCGGCTCGGAGCTTTCCTCCCGGCGTATCGGGGCTGCAATAGCCGACGATGAGGAAGGTGGCACGCGGATCTTCGACATTATTGAAGAGGTGATGCTTGACACGGCCTGCATTCATCATGCCGGAGGAGGAGATGATGATGCAGGGTTCCTTGCTGTTGTTAAGCGATTTTGATTCTTCGGACTGGCGTATATACGTCAGATCATTGAAGCCAAAGGGATTATTATCGATGAGCATGTATTCACTGAGTTGGTTGTCGAAGCACTCGGGATGTGAACCATAGACTGCTGTCGCATTGATAGCGAGCGGACTGTCAACATATACTTTTACTTTGGGCATCAGGCCTGCTGTATTGGCCTGGTCAAGGAGATACACGATCTCCTGGGTGCGGCCCACACTGAAGGCTGGGATGATCAGTTTGCCGCGTTTTTCAAGACAGGTTTTCTTGATGATGCGGAGGAACCGTTCCATCTCATTCGGCTGTGATTCATGGATGCGGTCACCATAGGTGGATTCGCAGATGAGGTAATCACATTCAGGCATCGGTTGCGGGTCGCGGAGGATCGGACGATTCGGTCGACCTATGTCTGCCGTGAAGCCGAGCATAGTAGTCTTGCCGTTTTCCCTTATTTCCAAAGTCACGGATGCACTCCCGAGGATATGGCCTGCGTCACTAAACAACACCCTGACATCGTCATGGATCTTGTGCCATTGGTCATAACCATAGCCGACAAACAACTTCATGGTGGTATCAACATCCTTGGACGTGTACAGTGGATCCCTTACAGCGATGCCTTCTTCATCTCTCCGGTCTGCATTTTTTTTGTTGAAAAACTCAGCATCCTTTTCCTGGATATGGGCACTGTCAAGTAACATGATGGTGCAAAGGCTACGCGTGGCATGCGTTGAATGAATAGGGCCTTTAAAGCCATCCTTCACAAGCTTTGGTAGCCTGCCGCAATGATCAATGTGGGCATGTGAAAGCACAACGCAGTCTATTTCCTCCGGATTGAAGAGAAACATGCTGTTGCTGATAAGATCTTCTTTATAACTGCCCTGGAACATGCCACAGTCGAGAAGAATCGTAAAGCCATTGTCGAGTGTGACGAGGTGGCTGGAGCCAGTGACCTGGCGGGCTGCGCCGCAAAAGGTGATCTTCATAATCGACTGATCTTTGTTTAGGGCAAGATAGTCAAAAGCAGAGAGTAAGAGAGTGAGAGAGTAAGAGAGTAAGATGGCATGATGTACATTAAATGCTTTTCTCGTCTCACTCTCTTACTCTCTTACTCTCTCACTCTCTCACTCTCTTACCTTCTCACCCCTCTTCATCAGACGGCTTGCCGGCGATGTACATGATGAGCCCGAGTACTACAAGCCCTCCACGTATGGCCCACGACACACCGGGGCCCCAATTGTTGACCCAATTGAGAAACATGAAATTCATACCTGCATAGGGTAGTGCGATGGACAGTAAGCCCACGATGGCGATAAATCCTCCGAAGAAACGCATGATGATTTGAGTTTTGTTTTAGGGAAGATGCAGGAGGGAGGGAAAATGCATAGGGCATAGGGCATAGAGCAAGTCGTAGCGCAGCGAAGATCCCGCCAAATGCACGGCATTTGTAGCGGGAGAGCAAGGAGAGACAAAAGCATCAGACGCCAGATGCCAGACTCGCAGACGCCAGACTCGAGATGTGGGGAGATGCAGGCGCTGCGTGCTGATTTTGTGCATCAGTTTTTTTGAAAAAAAACTGATGCTGTCGGTAGCCTCTCAAAGATTACGGATGCATTTTTGCAAAGGCAATTGGCTGCCGACAGTAGGAGCAAACTGTACTTACACTAAGCAACAACACATGATGTCAGCCTCCTGGCTGCAAGCAAATCATACCCGCTCGTCTGGAGACGAGCATATATTGCATTCAAGTCTGAAGACTTGAACGAGCAGAGTATGTTTAAGTCTTTAGACTTGAACAAGAGTGTAAGTCAATTCGCTCGTCAGGAGACGAGTAACATATTGCATTCAAGTCCGAGACATGAACGAACGGTAGCATTTAAGACAGAGAATTAAATGAGCTGATTATTAATCTATTAACCTTCTAATCTCCTAAGCCTATAAACTCATCAACTCATCAACCTATCAACCCATCAACCAATAAGCCAATAAGCAAATAAGCTTATAAACCCCTACACATTGCTTCCCAACGAACTCTTCAAATACCACCTATTCAACCTCGCGATATTCGACACGGAGATTTCCTTAGGGCATTCTGCTTCGCAGGCATAGGTGTTTGAGCAGCGGCCGAAGCCTTCCTTGTCATGCTGATGGACCATAGCTTGCACACGACGTGCATTTTCAACTTCTCCTTGTGGGAGGAGGCCGAGATGTGATGCCTTAGCGGCGGTGAAGAGCATCGCGGATCCATTTGGACATGCAGCTACGCAGGCGCCACAACCTATGCAGGCAGCGGCATCCATAGATTGTGAGGCGAGATCTTTTTCGATCGGAATCGTATTGCCATCCACGGCTGCACCGGTATTGACGGAAACAAAACCTCCTGCCTGGATGATGCGATCAAACGAACCCCGATCGACAACAAGATCACGGATGACCGGGAATGCCTTCGCACGGAATGGTTCCACCCATATATGTTCTCCGTTCTGGAAATGACGCATGTGCAACTGACAAGCTGTCGTGCCACCCAGCGGGCCATGCGGACGGCCATTGATGACCATACTGCAGGAACCGCAGATACCTTCACGGCAATCGTGCTCGAATGCCACCGGTTCTTTCTTCTGCTCAATCAATGTCTGGTTGAGGACATCAAGCATCTCGAGAAAAGACATGTGTTCATTGGCATCGACGACATGTGTTTCAAATGTACCGGTGTCATTGGCATGACGTTGGCGCCAGATATGGAGGGTTAGTTTCATGTTGGACATCATCTATTATATTTTATAAGCTGTCAGCTATCAGCTGTCAGTAGGATTGTGAGTGGTGAATTATTATCGTGAGTCGTGAATCGTGAGTCGTGAGTTTTTATTTGTCAATTGTATCTCGTTGCCTAATGTTTCCCCCATTCAGGGGGCTAGGGGGCATCATTATTTGTATGATCGTGTTTTCAATTCTACATTTTCAAATTTCAGTGGCTCCTTGTGCAAAGTCGGTGGGGTATTCGTATCAGTCCATTCCCATGCGGAGACAAACGCAAATTCTTCGTCGTTGCGTAGCGCTTCGTTGTCGACAGTGTATTCTTCACGGAAATGGCCACCACAGGATTCGTTGCGGGTGAGAGCATCTACGATCATCAATTCGCCCATCTCCATGAAATCGGCTACACGGTATGCTTTCTCCAGTTCGGGATTGAAATCTCGGTCACTGCCAGGGACGAAGACATTTTTATGAAACTCTTCGCGAAGCTCGCGGATCAAACCGAGTGCTTTTTTCAAACCTTCTTCATTACGTGCCATGCCGCAATAGTCCCACATGATGCGGCCCAGCCGGCGGTGGAAATTTTCCACAGACTCATTGCCTTTGACATTCATCAACGCCTTAAGGCGGTCATCGACTGCTTTTTCGGTTGCTTTAAATTCAGGACCATCCGGATTGAATTTTGGCGTGCGTATTTCGTTTGACAAGAAAATACCGACAGTGTAAGGGATCACAAAATATCCATCCGCAAGTCCTTGCATCAATGCGCTTGCACCTAGACGGTTAGCACCGTGGTCGGAGAAGTTGCATTCGCCCAGCGCAAACAAACCGGGGATATTGGTTTCGAGATTATAATCAACCCACAAGCCGCCCATCGTATAATGGATAGCCGGATAAATCATCATTGGTGTCTTATATGGATTGTCACCTGTGATCTTCTCGTACATCTCGAAGAGATTGCCGTAGAGTTCTGCTACTTTGGCTTCACCGAGTTTGCGCACGGTGGCGGCATCAGGATTATGATTGCCCTGATTGTTAGCTTCTTGTTTGCCGTAGCGTTGGATGGCGGCATCGAAATCAAGATACACAGCTAGACCAGTCGCATTGACGCCGAAGCCTTCATCGCAGACAACTTTCGCGGCGCGTGAAGCTACATCCCGTGGCACAAGATTTCCGAAAGCAGGGTAGCGGCGCTCGAGGAAATAATCGCGTTGCTCCTCGGTGAGATCGATTGCTTTCTTCTTGCCGGTGCGGATGGCTTCTGCGTCTTCTTTTGATTTTGGCACCCATATACGTCCGTCGTTACGGAGCGATTCGGACATGAGGGTTAGTTTGCTTTGGTAGTCGCCCGATACAGGGATACAGGTTGGGTGGATCTGGGTGAAACAAGGATTAGCCATGAGGGCGCCTTGTTTGACAGCGCGCCATGCGGCAGAGACATTGCAGCCCATCGCATTGGTCGAGAGGTAGAAGACATTGCCGTAGCCACCGGTAGCCATGATCACGCAATGTGCACTGTGGCGTTCGAGTTCGCCGGTGAGCAGGTTACGGGCGATGATGCCTCTTGCTTTTCCATCGACGAGGACGACGTCCATCATCTCATGGCGGTTGTACATCTGTACTGTGCCGAGGGCGATCTGGCGGGACAGGGCCTGGTAAGCTCCCAACAGAAGTTGCTGGCCTGTCTGACCGCGTGCATAGAACGTACGTGACACCTGCACACCACCGAAGGAGCGGTTTTCAAGAAGGCCTCCGTATTCACGAGCAAAAGGAACACCTTGTGCTACGCATTGGTCTATGATATCGGTAGAACATTCGGCGAGGCGGTGTACGTTGGCTTCGCGGGCGCGGTAGTCACCTCCTTTGACGGTGTCGTAGAAGAGGCGATGTACACTGTCGCCGTCATTTTGATAATTCTTAGCGGCGTTGATCCCTCCCTGGGCGGCGATACTGTGCGCGCGGCGCGGGCTGTCATGGAACGTAAAGCACTTGACGTTGTAACCCAGTTCGCCGAGCGATGCAGCGGCAGCAGCGCCGGCGAGGCCGGTACCAACGACGATTACATCGAGGCGGAGTTTATTATTGGGGGAGACGAGCGGAATATGTGCTTTATAATCTTCCCATTTCGTGCCGATGGGGCCGGGAGGAACTTTACCATCTAATATTTTCATGTTGATGTATTTCTAGAGGATGATTCGGAATGAAGGGTTCGGTGATTAGCGCAGGAAATAATGGTACAGTGGCATGATGGCAAAACCTGCGCATATCGCGATGGAGTATATCCAGCCCAGGGCATTGATCAGTGGGGTGTATTTCTTGTGTGTGAGGCCCAGCGTCTGGAAGGCGCTCTGGAAACCGTGAACCAGATGGATGCAAAGGGCGGTGACGCCGATCAGGTAGATGGCCACTAGCCAAAATTGCTGGAAAGCGACATTGACGCGGCTGTAGATATCCTGTACCGCTTCGTCGTGGCCGGCGTAGGTGACCATGGTGAGTGAGTCGGTGAATCGCATCTTGACCCAGAAGTCACCCATATGGAGGCACAGGAAGGCGAAGATCAGGATGCCGAGGAGAGCCATATTCTTAGAGGCCCAGGTGGCGCCGGCGACCTTGCCATGGGCGTATTTACCGCCTTTGGCTTTGCGGTTGGCCAGGGCCAGGATGATCCCCTGGATGGCATGGAGGAGGATACCGGCGTAGAGACCTATCGAGATGACCTTGATAAAGGGGTTGTGCGACATAAAAGCCGCGTAGATATTGAAGGACCGGCCCCCGTCATCGGCGAGGAGCTGGAGGTTGCCGGACATGTGGACGATGAGGAAGAGGATCAGGAAAATGCCGGTGAGGCTCATGATCACTTTTTGGCCGAGCGAGGAGGTAAGGAAACGGGATAACCAGTTCATAGATTGATCTGTCTTGTATAGAGACCTGCAAGATAGTGAGGTCTTTGGAAAGCAAAGTTAGGCGGGGTGTCGTATAGCGATTGGCTGTGGGGGTATTTAGAAATTATCTAAATTATAATCCAGGATTTTGCAGAACTCACCCCCGGCCCCTCTCTTGTTTAGGTAGGTGCTTCTGGTAACGGATTTTTCCGGGAGAGAGGGGAGGTGTGATTTTACAATTTCCATAAGAGCGTTATTGCACTATCACTGACATGCAAAAATCATAACTCCCCTCTCTTTTGCAGGGGCATCTTCGGGTGAAAAGGCTTTAGTTAAGAGAGGGGTTGGGGGTGAGTTATAGGGAAAGGCCGTGAGAGAAAGGGCAAGTGCAAATGATCATTTTCCGGGAACTATCAGTGATGTGATATGGTTGAAAATTGTAATAAAATCTATTAACCATGAAAACGAATAAAACAGGCATGCGTGGTGATCGCAGTCGCAATGCGCATGGTGAGTTACGCGAAAAGAGAGGCGATACGTTTGTGGCCACAATTGAAAAGAAATATGACCGTGATTTTGGTGTACGCGGTGATATGTATCTGGATACCCTGCTGAAGAGGACAGGATTTAAGTCTTTGAAGGATCTGGTGCAGAGTAAGGTGGGGAGGTAAGGGTGTTGCTTATCGCTGTTTTATTAAATAAGACTGAGTAGTCTGGTTTTAGAATGAACAGCGCGTGAATCAAAAGGGTTAAGTTAATTTCAATAACACCTTCAGCGAGTTGTCAAGTATTGATAATTCATTTGGAGTAAGACTGCCCAGGAGTCCTTTGGCAAGTGATTTGTCCAATGTGGCAATTTTGCTTGTCTTGATCAGTGAGTCTTTTTTCAAACCATTCGTTGAATGAGCATTCACAAGGACATCTGTTGCCTCCGATCGGTTAGTTTGACTGGAAATAAAGCAAACAGGGATATCAAGGGATGATTCAATGAGAATCAAAGCCGGTCTCAACTTAATGCCGCTGAGATCAGTAAACGGAAAAGGGATCAGTACGATATCACCCTTAACCATTGTAGATCTTTTTTAAGTCGGTCATCGTGTACAATTCTTCTTCTTCATTAAGAAAGTCAAAAGAAGTGCCGGTCGAGATAAGTTGTTGAATGTTTTCTAATAGGTCAGCGTCCTCTTCAGATTGTATAAGCTCAGTATATTGAGGATTGCGAAGTAATCCTGCCTCAATAGCCAGATTCAAATGATCTTTACCGGCTTGCGAAATCAACTGTGCCATTTCATCAATCTTTTCTTGTGAAACGAGCAATTTTTCTTCAAAGATTATGATAGCCGTCAGACTAATCACCTCTATGTACAATGAAGTATTCATCCAATCAACAAATTTCTGAGCGGAAGCATCAGGTGCGTTAAAAGTGATTGCTGCTAAAAACTGTTCATAAGTCACCTCTGGAAGATTTCCAAGGGAGGATGATAAATTTGAATCGCGGAGGTTCCCTTTATCAAATAAAGCCTTTACAACAAACTGATTTTGTCTGAGAGCAAATAGAATGTTTTCAGCCAGGATGCGAAGCGAGGGATTGTTTAATAGTTTTTGAAATTCTGGAAAAGCCGGATCCAGCAGCTCAAAAAAATTACGATCCTTTCCTGAAATCCATTTTAATGCTTTGATCCTCAGATTGAAGGTTTGACTTAATAGGGAATCAATTCCGCTCTTCATACCAGATTTAGTTTGAAGAATCGATTTTATACTATCCGTGAAAAGTGATGTTTCCTTCTGTAATGAAGCATCCAGATGAGCATATGAATTTCTCAACGTAAGACATAAAATATCTGAATGTTTTGCTGCAGCTAACACAAAGCAAAGATAAGGAGATATTGAAGAGCAAATTGAAAACAATTTATTAAGATCACAGGACAGTAAATTCCTCTCAACAAGTGACAGCTTTCTATTTCGGAGTTTTGGCGAATATTTCGACTGTGAGGTCTCTTAATTCAACAATGCCGCCATATTCACAGCTAACATGGATCAATTCCCAATGAACAAGACTCGATTGAAGACCCTCTTTAGCTTTGAGAAAGGCGTTCTCAATGGCTTCATGGATATTTCCAGATGTACTGGTGCCTTTAAATTTACCTTCTGGCAGAATTGATGAGGATTATAGGATGATTAATTATACATTTCAAAGAAAGGTTATCTCAATAGTGGCATAAGACCGTTGGTTATGAATTGCACTCTTTTTTCCTGAAGGCCCATGGCGTGATAATAAGTTGCTTTCAGGCTTCCTTTCTTGTGTTTAAGCATTTCGTAGTAGCTGTCAAATTCTGACATTGGATACCACGCAAAGGCGTAATGCTTCATGTCATCGTATTCCGGTTTTTTGGCTGCAGTGACAGGGTCATTGGAAAAGGTGAGTACAATGCGTTCGATTTTACACGTGTCCAATGGTTTGCCGTTTAGCGCAATGTATTTTTCGTAAACGGGTTTGTATGCTCCTCCATCTTTCGAAATAATACTGTATTCAATCGAATAATCTTTTACAATGAAAGATTGGTAAGTAGAAGTTTGGGCGACCAGGCCACTGCCTATACAAATGAGTATAGCAGAAAACAAGCAAATTTTGGTTTTCATGAAATTGGGTTTTGAATGTAAGTGATAGGGTTTTGAAAAAAGAATTTAGGTTATTGGTTTTGGGCTATTCATCGGCAAGACAGATAATGAGGACTAGATATTATTCCAAATATAAGATATTCTTTTCTCTTGTAAAATGTCCCAGGAATTTAATTTTCCATTTATAGCGCCTCTGTATTTAGATCAATTCATGAGGTCAATATTCTGGATAAAACAAATGGAGGAACCGCATTTATGCCGCCATCCCCACCACAAACACCTCCACATACTCCTTCATCTTCTGCAGGATCCGGTGACCGATCTCCCGGGCAGAGAGGACGCTGGGGCGGTTGTCTAAGCATTTGAGGACGAGACACTCTTTGACTTTGGCAGAGGATTTCAAATTTTTCCATCTGGTGGTGATTATATTTTCAAATATAAGGTCCAGGGAGGCTTATGAGATTAATTGTTGAAATCCAATCTTGGGGCTTGAGTTAAATCTTCTTGCAAAAATGTGTTTAGCAGGGGAAGGGATTTATCCCGCTCGTCAGGAGACGAGCATATATGGTGTTCAAGTCTGGAGACTTGAACCAGCAGAACATTCAAGTCTGAAGACTTGAACCAGCGGCTAAAACACTTGGATGATGACTCTCCTTATCCCGGGATTTCGGAAGAACGACGTTTCGTAGAAACGAGTATCTGGAGAAAACAGGGATCGTCCGTACGGACGAGGGCAAAAGAAGAGATCTATCCCGCTCGTCTGGAGACGAGATTATATTGGATCCAAGTTTGAAGACTTTGACCAGCGATATCTACTAACTATCTATTCTACACAACCTGTAAAACGAAAGCCCTCTCCGTGATTTGGCAACCTGTCCATTTTCAACAAAGGACCACACATTGTAAAATTTCGTATCAGCGCTATTGGTGTCCTGCAAGATTACTTTCTGGCCTTTCAAGGTCCAATTGCCTTTTACAGTAATTTTCTGGTCAGGTGTTGAAAAGTCCTGGTAAGAAAAAGTGTGGTCAGCATGGATGGTCAATGTAATTTGCGCAGGATCTGATGCAGAAACTCCATACGTGCCGATAAAATCGTTAGCATTCTTGGTTGTAAATGATGACAATAAAATGATTGTCATTAGTGCGGTCAGTAATTTGGTTGCTTTTATCATGATTATTTTTTGTTTTAATGATTGATGTAGCCTAAAAAAAGGGTCCCCTGGTTGGTGAGCTGTAGGACAAGGTTGCGAATGAGCAGGTCGAACCACAGGGGATTTAGGGGTAAAATGAATTATGTGTTTAGTGATTACTTCTAACTTCCACTTCTTACTTCCACTTCTTACTTCCACTTCCTACTTCAATTTCTTACTTCCTACTTCCACTTCATTTTTCGCTATTCATTATTCGCTATTCATTTTCCATCATCCCTGGATTTCGGAAGAACGATGTTTCGCAGAAACGAGTGACTGGAGAAAACAGGGATCGCTTATAGGCATCAGCTATAATGAGCGAGGGCAAAATAGTAGAGTGCCTACCTGCTGTTAAAAACAGCTCCACAAATCAGTACCAAGAGCACACTTTCTTTGATCTATCGTACGCGAGCTTAGGTCAACCTAAGCTCAACTTTGTTCTTTTTACAGCGGCCTGCGGCCGCTGTTTGATAGCCTGCGTTTAAATTAAAAAACAATCCCAAACGTAATCGCATGCAGATCCGGTCCTTTCCCTTTTGCAAACAGCGGATTCAAATCATACGCTGTAAAAAACTCAATCCCCTGCGTACCCATCTGCAGTTTGAGACCATAACGGAAGTTGTTCAGATAGAAGTTGTCTTTTTCTTTTTCTACTTCCTGATCACCATCTACTTCATAGACCTGCTTGGAATGACTCTCTATACGATAACCGGCGTAAGGGCCTATACCGATTCGAAATGAATCATGACCATGCTTATCATCCCACCAGCGGCTGTGGTGATGGCTGGAGCCAAAGGAGTACATCGGGATGATCGATACATTGAGATAGGTGGCTTCGAGTTTACTCTTGTCAAAGGAGAATGGACGAGGGTCTTCGGTAAAGGTGACTCCGGTCTCTGTATCATTGACACGCGTGCGGTCGTCCTGGAATTTGAAGTTGTACCAGCTGACACCAAAGCCCCATTCGACAAAAAATTTCTCACCGAAATCAGTATGCAGGATGGAATTGATGCCCACATACCATGAGCCCCACGGACGAACCGTATACTGCGCACCACTGTAATCC
>JANNSS010000187.1:0-3378 GCA_031402955.1 Saprospiraceae bacterium | reverse complement strand
TGCAATCACTACAACCGCCTATAGCCCTGCTGCCAATGCGTTTCAGGCAGGCACTTCTGATCAGCTGGACAATGGAGATTGCCGCATTCAAAGTGCTTTTTACCTCAATGGTATTCTTCATTTTGTTTTTCACTCAGACATCGGCGAAGGCTGGAATGGGATCAACTACAATCGCCTTTATGTAGATGATCTGGAAATAGCTTCTGACATGTTTGGCCTGCAGGGAAGTTATGACTATGCCTATCCGGCCGTTGCTTCCTTTTCTAAAACCGCAAACAGTCCTAACGTGATGATTGCTTTTCTCCGAAGTTCCGAAGACACCTATCCGCAAGTAAGGGTGGTCAATTGCGATCAGGATTTTACATGGTCACCATCCGCACTGGTCAAAGAAGGAGAAAACTTTGTTGATTTTTTAAGTGGCGAAGTGGAGCGATGGGGCGACTATACGGGCATATCACGCAGACACAACAGCGCCGATCCAAGGATATGGCTGGCTGGTTGCTATGGCTCAGATATCAGTAGTCAGGGTGCCTTCAATACCTACAAAACCTGGGTCGCTGAAGTATCCGGTGGTTCTGTTGTAAGTACCGATGAAACATCGATTGGTAAAGACGTTCGTGTATTCCCTAATCCGGTGTATGATCTCCTCCAGGTCGTGTTTACCATGACGGAACGCGAACCGATTCATATCGAATTATTTGACACGGATGGACGACTTGTCAAGCTGCTCTATCGCGATGCACCAAAGACCGGTGAAAACAGGTTGACGTTTAACAAAGGTGTGCTGGCTCCAGGCACTTTCATACTCTCTATTCGTTCAAACACGCAAATGCTCTACAATGAAAAACTGGTTATTGTCGATTAATACCATCCTGATTTTTTCTTCTCTCCTGACCTGTAATGGTATGCGAAAAAATAGTGCTGATGTCAAATCACCAACACCGCAGGACTCCAGTGTGACGATGATGGATAGTGTGCGCGCTGATTCCATTGTGCATGTGGCTGACTCATTGTCCAAGGAGGAGAAGTACACCAATCACGAGGGAGGTGGCAACGAAGCGCCAAAGCATGATGCGCCTAATCAAACCAAGCTAGATAGCATCAAGGCTGCAAAGGCGAAGAAGAAAAAGGGGTAATCGATTATTATGGCATCAAAATATGTAGGGATAAAAATATGTAGGGGTTCAAAATTTTGAACCCCTACATATTTTTATCCCTACATGTTGTGTACTGTGAAAGTATTACTCCCCTTTAGGGGCCGGGGGTAACACCTTAAACTCCGTCCTCCTATTCTGCTTCCTTCCTTCTGCGGTATTGTTATCTGCTATAGGCTGCGTTTCCCCAAAACCTTTATAAGACAACCTTTCCGCTTCAATCCCTCTGCCTACCAGATATTGATACACTGCCTTAGCACGTGCCTCACTGAGTAGCTGGTTTGATTTATCATCCCCTTCACTATCGGTATGTCCTCGGATTTCAATGCTCATTGCTGTATTCTTACGCAGGGTCCAGAGGAGTTTATTCAATTCAGGATCAGACGTGGGAAGCAGTTCTGCAGAACCGGTTTCAAAAAATACATTTTGTAACACGATGATTTTTTCTGATGCATTGGCGATGGGTATCATTTTGATGTCCAGTTCACGCAGTGCTGACGTATCAGGCCCGAGATTTGCAGAATACATGATGTATCCATCTGCTGCCGCCATCAGGCCATAGCTCACATTCCTGCGTGCGACAGCAGAAATTTTTCCATCATTATCTGCCCACTGCGACAATCGGATGGTGTCAGATGCTCCGATTTCGAAAAGCTCTAATCTTGCCCGCACAGGTTTTTCAGTTCCCAGATCTTTGATAGTGACCACAAGTGCCTGCAATTGCGCAGACCTGAATTGTTCAGGTAACTCAAATTCAAATAAATCATTCTTCGCCGTCTCTGTCATCCTTGTGATGATCGCTCTCTTTCCATCAGGATGCAGGGTCAACGCGCCTTCATCTGCTCCGGTGTTGATAGGCGATCCCATGTTCTCTGCTTTTTGCCATTTGCCATCAATACCTTTCCTGGACATATAGAGATCATAGCCACCCAATCCTTCTTTGCTATTGCGCATAAAGTAGATCGTCTGTCCATCAAAATGCACAAACGGACTCTCTTCATCCGCTGGTGTATTGATGGCAGCGCCTGCATTGATTGGATTTGACCATTTGCCTGCCGCGAGTTGGTACACATACCAGATATCCCTTCCGCCCTTACCTCCAGGTCTGGCACTCGAATAAAACAAGGACAGTCCATCAAGCCCAAAACAAGGCTGACCGTCCCATGCAGCATTATTAAAGGCTGGTCCCATATTGGTGGGTTTGGTCCATTGCCCGTTTTGCTTAAAGGAGAGATACAAATCACAACTCCCCATACCGTCTTGTCTGTTGCATGAGGTGAATATCAAATAATTCCCATCGGGAGACAACGCATGAGCACCTTCGTTTTGCGGCGTATTAAAAGAGAACTCTTCTATTTTCCATAATCCCGCAACACTATCATAGGATGCAAAAAAAATATCCTCTTGTTCAAATACCAATCTCGTGAAAGCCATTTTCTGTCCATCCAGCGTCCAGCGTCCAAGGGACTCATGATTGGGTGTATTGATATCTTCATCAAAGGATCTCAATTGAATCGTATACTGATTACTCCATAATTCTCTTTTTTCCTCAAGGGATTTTTTTCTTGCAGTAGCGCGCTGCATCAGTTCCGGATTTTGCCCGCCTTTCTTTATCACCGCTTCAAAACAACTTAATGCGTGTTCAGGATCACTCACCTCCTCATAGATTCTTCCAAGCGCAAAGAGTTCATTGAGCTGCGACATGGTATCGATAGCCAGTAATGCTTCAAGTTGCTCAATGGCTGCCTGCTTCTGGCCCGATTCAAAGTAGATGAGACCTAGTTTCTGTCTTGGCGGAATCCAGTCAGGATATTTTTTAATAATGTCTTCAATGATCTTTATAGCGTCTGTCGTATTTCCACCTTTAAAGAGGAGGACTGCATCATCCAGTTCTTTTTCATACTTCGCCGGCACTTTGGGTGGCACATAGATACCCTGACTGAAGCAGACGGTGATGCTCAGGGTTAAAAAAAATACAAGTACAGTACGAAACAAGTATACCAATCGAAAATCAATTTAATGGTTAACGTAAAAGAAGATGTAGAGATTTCATGGAAAGTAGCAGTGTGCGGACAGGACAAAATTAACCAAGCAGCCATTGCACTCTTTTGAAGATGCAGCGATTTCATGGAAAGTAGTACGGACAGGACGAAATTAACCAAGCAGCCATTGCACTCTTTTGAAAATGCAGAGATTTCATGGAAAGTAGTACGGACAGGACGCG
>JANNSS010000186.1:0-5202 GCA_031402955.1 Saprospiraceae bacterium | reverse complement strand
TCGAGCGCTTCAAGTGCCTTTCGGCTGCGATTGTCCTGATAAAAGGAGATACCTGATACAATCATGATAGCAGCCATCATAAACCAGGCTTCTCCATATTGTTCGAGGATAAAGTAGATAACCGAGATAATGATCAGGAGCAGCAACATGGGTTCCCGAACGATTTCCAGGAGCATTCTCCACCAGGTACTCGTTGCTTTCTGATGCTGCAGGTTAGGCCCATGCTTCTGGTGCGACTCCAGCACTTCTGCATCGGTCAGGCCGGTGAGTGTAGCGGGGAGATTTAGTTTCTGGGACATGAGGGTAAGTGAAGAGTGAAGAGTGAAGAGTGAAAAGTGAAAAATGGTAAGCAGTATTCAGTAATCAGTTTTCAGTAACCAGTAATCAGTATGCTTTAATCGGTATTCAGTAATCGGTAATCAGTATGTTGTAATCGGTAGTGAGTAATCAGTTTTCAGTAACCAGTAAGCAGTAAGCGGTAATCAGTAAATGTCCCCTCGTTAAGAAGCTGGCGTGGTGTCCTCACCACCGGCGGGCCTCGTGATTGCCGCTGGTCTGGTGTCCTCACCACCACCGGTAGACTTTGGTGGTTGTTGGTGGGGACGGTTCGACAAGCTCACCGCGGCGCACCAACAACGGCTGCGCCGGGAGGGGGATTAGAATTTTTTCAAGTCATTGATGACTACCGTCCATTGGACACCGTCAGGTCCTGTGTATTCGTGCACCGGGATGAAGCCGATACGACTGTGCGCATTCATAGAACGCTTATTTCGGGTGGCGATCTCGGAAATTGCAAAATCATATTTATCCCTGAAGCGGGCGTTGTAGGCAGCATATATTTTTTTAAAGACGCCTTTACCCCGGTAATTTTTTTCAATACAGGCCTGGCCGATGATCAGATAGTTATAGGTTGAAACAGGCTTGCCTTCGTAGATGATGTTATCAAACAATTCCAGGAACGGCACCAGGATAGGGAAATCCTTTTTTATCACTGGATTCAACGCCAACACATAAGCGATCACCTGATCATTGTCCTTAGCTATGATCGCGGGGTCGGTGTCATGCATTCGTTTGAGATCCGCATAGCTATAGGCCACCGTCAGAAAACCTTCCTTGTCTTCCACTTCGTCAGGGACGTTGATGGCCAGGTTACTTTCTAAAAGGCTGTGGATGCCTTTTAATTCTTGTTCGGTCTGAACTATGGAGTATTCAATCATGAGATTGGATTTTCAATCGCTGAGGTGATATTTATTTTACTCAATTTATTAGTCTATCCGGGCGTCATGGCCTTCTTCGCATGATCTATTTGTTCGCGCGTAGAGGCTGGTGCAATAGTGAGTAATTGTGTATAGTACGAATTCATCTTTTTGGTGTCCCCTGATTTCTCTGCAGCATATCCAGCGCCATAGAGTGAGTTAAACCTGTTGGGCCTTGTAGCCAGGCAAGCCTCATAGGCAACTAAAGCATCAGCGGGCTTATTCATTGCCATCAGCATGTCTCCCAATAATTCACGCGCTGGTAAAAGTTCACCGGGAGAGACAGGATTTTTAACGGTAGCATCTTCGAGGTCTGCTGCTTTTTGCATCAGGACTAACGCCTCATCCTTCTTTCCATCAGCATATTGTATCCAAGCGTTAATGGTAGTCTTTTGGGCCTCCATCTGGTCGTACCAATATTTCGTAGGGGGTGCATCACCGAGTTGAGATTGTAAGGTAGTCAACCTGACCAGTGATTGTTCAGCTAAGGCTCTATTGCCGGTGCGTGCTGCGCCAAGTCCTTTGCCATAAAAGTGCAAAGCCTCCCATTGAGGAAATTTTTTCCATGAAAACTTTGAGGTATCGGGGAGTGGAAGATCTGCGGCAGCCTTCCATTGGTGGACCTCGAGTTCAAGCCTTGCAGGCATCGCGGCTAATGCATAAGCCGTTGTCGCAGCAACATGCAATTTTGCTGTGAGGGTATCGGTATTTTTAACTACCTCCCTGGCCTTCGCGTCCTCACCCTGTTGCAACAAAGCATAGACCTCATAATCTAATGCGTGAAAAAGGTGCGGAGATACTTCGCCGTTGTAAGGAAGTCCGATCGCGGCCTTTGCGGACCGGGCATTCCAGTCAATGGATTCCGGCCAATAGCCCAGGCGGGTGAAAATATGCGAAGGCATGTGCAATGCATGCGGAATCTCAGGTGCTATTTTCCCATAACTTCTGGCTACCGCTAATGCTCTTGTTGCGAGCGGAGGAACATCATACGCATGGATGGCATAATGAAAAGCACCTGGATGATCAGGATAAGTGGCCATGTACTTTTCTGCCATTTCTCCAACTTCCCGCTGCACCGTGAAACTCTTATCGCCAGGGGAAACGGTAGCCAGTCTGAATAACCCATTGAACAGAGCGGCTTCCGGATCATCGGGCAATTGGGCTGTTGCCTTCGCCCATCCTTGTTGAAAAGCAACTAAGCGTTCAGATTTGGGTTTGTCGCTTTTTTCATAGAAGGCTGCCAGTGCGGCACCATAGAGTTTTTCTTTTTCATTTTTGGCAAGCGCCATTGCTTTTTGCGAAAGCTGCAATCCAGACTCCATTTCTTTTTCTGTGAGCATATCGGGCCATAGGGGGTGGATATAGGCCATGGCTTTACCCCAGTAGCCCCAGAAACAATCAGTGTCTTTCTTGATTACTTGACTAAAGGTGTAGCCTGCATCTTCATAAGTCATATGATGGATTAGTGATATGCCGAATCGGATGAGGGTATCCGTTGCAGGTCCGCACCCATCGGTAAACTGGACTGTGCCGCACATGACTTCAGGGGAGAGATAGATACTCTGCCAGTCGTCAGTCGTTTCTTTTTCTTTGCATCCCGTAATAAAAAGGAGTGAGGTGATGATCAATGAAAGTAGTTTCATGGCTGTTGGATTTCAAATGAACTTTGAATTTACAGAAGTCTGTCGGGAAAACCAATACCTAATTGGTGAGTTGTGAGTGGATCATGCATTCGGAGACTGCTTCGCGTATCAACAAGTAACGAGTCTGGCATCTACGAGTCTGGCGTCTGGCATCCAAACCGAAGATCTTCTAGAGGTCTTTAAGCCCCATCGGTTTTCTATGGTTTTGAAACCTCCATATTTATTTCTCGCGAAACGCCGCAACGACGCAGTTTGTTTCCCGCTTGTCCCTTGCTCTTAAGCCCCTTAGGCCCCTTAGGCCTCTTTCGCCTCTTCAGCCTTCCCGCTACAAATGCCGCGCATTTGGCGGGATCTCACTTCGTTCGACTTCCTGCCCTTCAGCCTTTTACCCTATTTTAACTGAAGTCATCGATATCGATCCCATGATCGTCCTATCATTAAACAAAGAGATACCATCCTTTTCATCTTTCAGGCCAAGGGTGTATAACAATGGCAGATAATGCTCCGGCGTAGGAATCGAAAGTTGAAATGCTTTTCCTTGTGAAGTGTAATTGATCAAGGGAGCAAAGTTTCCATCGGCAATCAGGTTTTTCATGGTCGTATTCGCTTCGATGGCCCAGTCAAAACCCGAGTTCTGATTTTGCCAATCTAGCACACCGAGATTGTGGACCATGTTACCACTGCCAATGATCAGGATGCCTTTCTTGCGAAGGGATGAAAGTTCTTTGGCGAGCTCATAGTGGTATTGTGGTCCCTTAGTATAATCGAGACTCAATTGTATCACTGGTATATCTGCATTCGGATAAAGGTGTTTGACCACACTCCAGCAGCCGTGGTCAAGACCCCATTGTTGGTCCAGGCCTACATCCGTTTTTGTGATTGTGTTTTTAGTCTCCATGGCGATCGCCGGACTTCCTGGTGCAGGGTATTGCACATCAAATAATTCCTGTGGAAATCCGCCAAAGTCATGGATGGTTTTGGGTTTCTCCATTGCTGTGACAAACGTTCCTTTCGTTTCCCAATGGGCCGAAATACAGATAATAGCATTAGGTCTGGGAAGGGATTGACCGACACTTCTCCAGCTTTTGGAAAATTCAGTTTCCTGGATCGCATTCATAGGACTTCCGTGCCCCAGGAATAGGACCGGCATCTTATCCGTCACCTCAAAGGGCTCGGTTACTTTATGCAAATGTTTCAGATTCATAGCTGCACTGGCTAAAGGTAACAAAGCGAGGGATTGAAGGAATTTTAATCTATCCATGTGTATTGACCAGGTAATCGTTAAAAAGAACTGGTATAAAGGCTGATGAAGATACAACAGACTTTATACCAGTTTTTATTACCTACAGCTTGTCCATTCGATTGACAAGCCATTGCGCAGCGAAGTCAACTTATGATTGCCTTACGAGTTGGAACTCGCAGGAAATTCTGATCTCCTCGCTGACCAATACGCCACCTGTTTCGAGTGCAGCATTCCAGTTTAAGCCGTAATCCGTCCTGTTGATTTTACCATTGACAGTGATGCCTGCCTTGTGATTACCCCATGGGTCCTTCATCACACCGCCAAACTCAATACTCAGCTTCACCTGTTTCTTGATCCCCTTGATGGTCAGGTCACCCCAGATTTCATAGCTACCGTCGTTGTCAATTCTATCAACAGCAAAGTCAGAAGTAAAATGGATTTGCTTGTGATTTTCTGCATCAAAAAAATCAGCGCCGACCAGGTGGCCATCGCGATTAGCATCACCGGTGTCCACGGATCCCGGGTTTAACCAGAAATCAACTTCAGCGGTTGTGAAGTCTTCATTGGTGGTGTAAATGCTGGCGTCGAATTCTTTAAATACACCCTTGACATTGGTGATCATCAGGTGCCTTACTTTAAAGCCGACTTCACTGTGTGTCGGATCGATGGCCCATTTTGTTTTTTTTAATTCTAGTGTCTCACTCATTTTGTTTAGGTTAAATGTTTATATGTTTAAATGTTTATTGGTTGATGAGTTGATAGGTTGATGGGTTGATTGGTTGATGGGCTTATAAGCTTATATGCTTATTGGCTTATGAGTTCTTAGATTAGGTGGTTAGTAGCTTAGGAGGTTAAAAAATTAATAACTGCTCCTTGCTCCTTGCCCCTTGCTCCTTGCCCCTTGCTCACATAGACATAGGGACATCCATCAGCAGCACTTCTGCGCCCTGAGAATTGGCGATCAGGGATATCTTTTCGGCATCCCACACACCTAGTCCGTCGCGCTCATGTAATGTCTGACCTTCGATGGTGACGTCGCCTTTGATCACGAATGCATAGA
>JANNSS010000185.1:0-2020 GCA_031402955.1 Saprospiraceae bacterium | reverse complement strand
TCTAAAGAGGATAAATGAACATGGCAAGCGCGCGGCCGCTATCGTCAAAGAATTACAGGAGCACAGTAGCAAAGGCACGGCCCATGAGTTTTTTGAACCTCAGAATGAATAGGTCTTTGCATTACATTTGAAAGCAAAGGGTCTTTGCTAAACCATGAATCAACTGGATGTAAGGTATACCAGTTCTAAAAAATCTTATGCAGCGGCAAGTCGCCGGAGAGGCTTGGACACGGATCAGGACTTCATTGGCCCCAGGATTAGGGATGGTCATTTTCTTTAGGTGAAGGACGTCCGGGGCACCATAATATGGGTATTCAATGGCTTTCATTTGCTTTTGGATGGTTGTGGTTGTTGATTTCATGATGCAAAAGTATGGATGGGGTGGGCCGGGGGTTCATTGACTTAAGTTAAGAAAGGGGCTGAGAGCTTAGAGGCTTAGGAGGTTAGGGCTTTAAGCTTATAAGCTTATGGTCTTGTATTAGATCTTGTAGGGCTCAATCCTGGTAACCTTTTGCTTCTGCACAACTCACCCCCAACCCCTCTCTTAAAAATGACTTCGTGTACGCAAGTGATCCGAAAAAAGAGAGGGGAGCGCTATGATTTTTCTCATAAAACATAGGGTAGGGCTGTGTCAAAGAAAAATCAAAACACCCCTCTCTTTAGAAAAATCAAATGCGTACCCCAGATCTCTTAGCAAAAAGAGAGGGGTCGGGGGTGAGTTGTAAGATAAATCAAGGCCGGGGGTGAGCTGTAAGTGAAATCAAGATGTAATATTGAATTGAAGGTTAACTTTATAAAGCGGAACCATCTGTTAAATCATTTTTATACCTTCAGTAAATCCGATCAGCTATGCGATGATGGGCCTGCTGCGCCAGTTTCAACGGACAGAAAAGAATATTTATGAAGTCGTGTCTTTGTTAATTAAAGCCAGGTATGGAACGGAATATTATCCAGATAACATACCTAACAAATATCTGAATCATTCAAAACCATAAACTTAAAACCTCATGATTACAAAATCCATTTTCACAATGATACTTTTGACGGTGACACTGTCCGTAAGAGCACAGGCCATCACTGACGCCGACACGATCACGATTCCTGTTTTGACCAAGATCGATACTTCCCTATCCCACGGCTTTCATGATGTGGTAGTCGTCTATCATGACAACTTCTATATCATCGAGTATTATACC
This sequence comes from Saprospiraceae bacterium, assembly GCA_031402955.1. Classification (GTDB taxonomy): domain Bacteria; phylum Bacteroidota; class Bacteroidia; order Chitinophagales; family Saprospiraceae; genus Opimibacter. The sequence continues at coordinate 824 of JANNSS010000185.1, read as the reverse complement.
TATAGGGATTCGAAGATCAAGCCGTATCAAATCAAGATTCAAGGAGGGCCACTCTATGACAAGGTGAGCTACACCTGGCAGACGGACCGGCAGGCGGTCATCCATCTGATTGATTCCGAGTCAGATTTTACGATGCGATTTAAAGTATGGGGTGAAGGAAGTGGGTCGGCGATGGAGATGTTACCGGATTGAAATGCATATTTCAGACTGATCGGTAATCAAACCAAAGACTATGTAACTGCTGATTAAGAAACAGTGCCTATAAATAATCATTGTATTGTACATTCACATCGGTATAACTTCAACCTATGAAAAATAGTTTTCTTCTCATTTCAATCGTCTTCATTTACATTTCATCCGCATCAGCTCAATCTGCCATAGATCAGGAACAGTTACTCACGAAACTATCCAATGACTGGATGACAGCTACGATGAACAGAGATGAAAACATCCTGAATAAAATCGTTGCTCCGGAATTTACCTTAGGGGGCACTAATTTAGAAATCGCATCCTTACCCAGAGTCTTGTGGATGAAGAATACCATGGAAAACCTGCAGATTGACTCTGTGAAGTATATTCAAATGAAGGTAAATGTGATTGATGATGTTGCTATAGTTCAGTCCGTCTTTTATTGGTCTGTTGCATTCAAAGGCGGAGCCGTGACAGAAAACACCGTCAACCTGGTGGATACCTGGATCAAAAGAGAACAGGGCTGGCAAGTGGTGAGCAGGTTGGTGGTCGACTAGTGGCATGGACGACAGGTTCGAAAAAGTAAGTGCTCTGTTTACAAAGTGTTTTGATCACTATTACGCCACCCAATGCCA
>JANNSS010000184.1:0-4135 GCA_031402955.1 Saprospiraceae bacterium | reverse complement strand
GACCTGCCGGGAGGGACACCGCGTTGCTGCCTGTACAATTCAAACCGTGACATCTGCTGTTGTGAAGGATAGTAGTTATTGCTGCGATCTATATCTGCGGTTTCGAGATAAGGGTCGAGATTGATTTGTTTAATGACTTTATCGGTGACAAATACCTTGGAGACTTCTTCGTTGTTTTTTCTCCAGATTTCGGCAGGGATGCGATGTACTTCTTCTGTGCTGTCTGCAAAGACAAATTTCAGAATGATGGGCATCGGAAGTCCTCCTTTGTTTTTAAAAGTCAGGGAGTAATAATTATTACCGGCTTCGACGACTGCTTTTTCCTCGGGGCTTAATTTGGAAACGTATGCTTCATAGGCTTGCTGCTCTTCCTTCTTCTTGTCCTGATCTGTGTACTGATCTCTCAGGCTGCGATCGATTTCGTCCTGGGTCTGTGTGATGGATTTGAGGTTTCGTTCGGAGGTGATACCTAGCGGAAATTCTTCGATATACTTTTCCTCATAGGCCATCATCGATGGATCTTCGGGTCTGTCGGCACGCTGCCATTGGACATCGGCAAGTTCTATATCACAAGGTTCTGTAGAAAAAAACCAACCACGCCAGAACCAATCCAGATCTACTGCTGAGGCATCTTCCATCGTGCGGAAAAAATCTGCAGGGGATGGGTGTTTGAACTTCCAGCGTGTAGCATATTCCTTAAAGGCTTTATCAAAAAGCTCACGGCCCATCACCGTTTCCCGGAGAATGTTTAGTGCAGTGGCTGTCTTTGCATAAGCATTGCTACCGAGTTGCTTTATGTTTTCTGAATTGGACATGATGGGTTCCAGTTGATCCTGATCCGCTTTCATGTAATCGACTATTTTAAATGCAGGTCCTCTGCCCGAAGGATAATCTCTTTCCCATTGTTGCTCGGTGAGGAATTGAACAAACGTATTGAGACCTTCATCCATCCATGTCCATTGGCGTTCATCCGAATTGATGATCATCGGAAAATAATTATGTCCTACTTCGTGCAGGATGACACCGATCATGCCGTATTTGGTGCGGTCGCTGTAGGTACCATCTTCATTTGGTCTGCCTCCATTAAATGCGATCATAGGATATTCCATGCCTATACGATCCGTATGGATGGACCATGCTACCGGGTATGGATAATCGACGGTGTAATGAGAGTACCATTTCAGGGTATGTGCAATCACTTTCGTGGAATACATCTCCCATAGCGGATTACCTTCCTTTGGATACATGGACATGGCCATGACATCAGGACCTGCAGCTTGTTTGACGGCCATTGCATCCCAGATAAACTTGCGTGAGGAGGCGAATGCAAAATCCCGCACATGGGTTGCTTTAAAATGCCAGGTCTTCTCCGTGGATAACCGACCAGTTTCAATCATCACTGCTTCTTCATTGGCGATGATTTTAACTGGTTCGATATAACTTTTTTGTGCCTGTGCATATCTATCGTATTGCGTTCTAGTCAACACCTCTTTAGCATTATGCAGTGTTCCAGTAGCGGCCACTGCGTGATCTGCCGGCACGGTAATCTTTACATCATAGTCTCCAAACACGAGCGTGAATTCACCGCCGCCGAGAAACTGTTTGTTTTGCCAGCCATTGATATCGTCATAGACACACATACGTGGAAAAAACTGGGCGATGGCATATAGGTAATTGCTGTCCTTTGGAAAAAATTCATATCCGGATCTTCCGCCTTCTTTAAAGCGGTCATTGATGTTGTACCACCATGCTACCATGAATGAGTAGGATGCACCAGCAGCGAGTGGCTTCGGCAAATCAACGCGCATCATAGTTTTGTTGATCGTAAATGGCAGCGCTACTCCTTTGGCATCCGAGATGGTGAGGATATTAAATCCACGTTCAATACCCTTTTCACGTTCGAGTCGGGCGAGTTGGTTCGGTGTAGTCCTTGCTTCAATACTACCTGTTTGAGTGCTATAGCTATCAGATCCTTCGGCTTGTTGGTTCTGGTCGAGCTGGAGCCAGAGATAAGAAAGAGCATCCGGGGATTGGTTGTGATAAGTGATCGTTTCCTTGCCTGAAATCTTTTGTTTGGTGTCATCGAGATAAATCTCCATGACGTAGTCTGCTTTTTGTTGCCAGTAAGCCGCACCAGGGGCGCCGCTGGCGGATCGGGTGCTATTGGGGGTGGGCAGCATAGTGCCGAGTTGTTCGAATTTGTTGGTTTGCTGGGCGGAGGCGAATGGTATGAATAAAAGTGCAGCCAGGCTAAGGAATAGTGATTTCAGGATACAGATCCTCATAAAGCAGTGATTTCTAATGATGAACCAAAATACATGAAAAGGGATAGATGGGGTTGGAATTTGGATAGAATTGAGGGAGTAGTAGACAGCGATAAATCACTTCTCGCAATTCTTCACCGCAATCCACTCCCCATCTGTCAGGTTGAGGGCCACCAGGTAGCCTTGTCCAGGACGGTCCCGGTACACACAACCAGCATCCAGATTGTATACGTCATCCTGCTCCGGGTTTACTACTTCCTCAAGCGGCCTGGGGGTATGGCCGTGAATGATTTTACGGTCGCCCAGTTTTCGCTTGTCAATTGTAATATGCCGAATCCACATCATGGCCTCCCTGTCTTCGAAGGGATGTTCGGGTCCAAAATTTAATCCGGCATGCACGAAGATGTAAGGGCCATTTTCAAAATATAAACGGGTGCGGTTAAAGAAATCCTTGTACTCAGGATTTAAATCACGAAATGAAGAAACGCCGAAGTTCTTCAGGGTGACATCCCCGCCATTGAGGTACCAATCCAGATGAGCCTGCCTTGATTTTCCGGAATCCAGCATCAACTGTTCATGATTTCCTCTCAAGGTGCGGATCTGGTATCCCTTCTTTCGTAATTCAATGATGATATCGATGACCCCCTTACTGTCCGGACCGCGGTCGATGTAATCGCCGATGCAGTAGATCGTGTCGGACTTGCGGATACGGATTTCATCAAACAGTAGTTTGTGAAATGTATTCACACAACCGTGGATGTCGCCGATGGCTATGATTCTGGACATGGGGATTGAAGGTAGTCAAAACGGAGTTTTGAGAACACCAAGACGTAGGTCAACCTACGCCTAACGTGAGGCGAGCATCCACGACTTTAAAGTCGTAGCAATTCAATTCCTGGCTTAGGAGCCAGCTCTTTCGCTCATTTTTTTACTTCGTCTTAACCTTTTTTCTTTCCGGTTGGTGAGCGTAGTCGAACCATCACTCTTCATTTTTCACTTATTCTACGGACATCATCAGTTCGAAGTACTGGATGGAGGTGCAGTAGATAAAGGCTTCAGCATATCGAGGCTCTTTTTTGTACATCGCCGCTCGATATCTGTTGAGGCTTAGCGCTGCATCCAGGTAATCCAGTTCTTTTTGCTGGCTGGCATGTTCCATCAGCGCATTACGCTTGTCATCGATGACGGAAGAAATATTGACGAGGCGATTGGGGATGAGCGGGGTCCAGACTTCATAAGCAGCGATGGTAGCCCCTCTGACCAGGTTGTTTTTAAGCAGGATATTGGCTGCGTAATGGTCACGGTGCGTTTCACAGAAAGAAGGCAGGTAAATGATATCGGGATTGGCTTTCTCCAGGATGGACCTGAAATCGTAATTGGTACCCGATTGATTGATGATATCTCCGTCGCGAAGATGGAGGTGGAAGAGATTTTCCTCCGGCACATCCAGGTGGCCTGAAGACCGGACGGCTTCTACTCTGCGCAGCTCAGCAGTCTTGATGGGGTTCATATTTTTTATCCCGCGCTCTCCATCAGAGAGATAGAGAATATATACGCTATGCCCTAATCGCCGGTGTAGCCTGATCGTGCCTCCACAACCGATGACATCATCATCCGGGTGGGGGGCAATCACCAGTACCCGCTGACCTTCAGGCTTTTCCACCATGGACAGGCCAGAGAAGATTGATTTGACTTTCTGGGAAAGAAAAAACAGGAGTCGTAAGTCGTCTTTCTTTACCACAGGAAAATTGCTTTGTTCATAGGTTTAAACCGCTGCTTTCACTTTTTAAATACTTCAGGGCTGGCCTTCTCCCGGACGGCGGTTGAATTCCGCCGCAATATTACGGTATCAGGAATAATTCGAGGGTTTT
>JANNSS010000183.1:0-4673 GCA_031402955.1 Saprospiraceae bacterium | reverse complement strand
AATATGGTCATTCAGAATAACAGCAAGCAGATCCCGAAGGAAATCTGGACGGAACTGGGTACCGGCCATAAGATCAAGATGATCAAAGCAGTGAGTGATGTGGAAGAGGGAAGGCTTGTAGCCAGCACAATCATTGAATACAAAAACAGAATCCATCTCGAAAACAAGGATATAGCCATTCTCTATCGGACCAATGCGCAATCCAGGATCTTTGAGGAGCACCTCCGCAAACAAAACCTGGCGTACAGGATTTTTGGCGGACTTTCATTTTATCAGCGCAAAGAAGTAAAGGATATCCTCGGCTATTTGCGCCTTACCATCAATGAGCGCGATGACGAAGCCTTCAAGCGAATCATTAATACACCAAAGCGTGGTATCGGTAAAACCACTACAGATCAGATTGCTGAAATGGCAGTTGCGCAAGGCGTCTCCATGTGGGCTATCCTGACATCAGGTGCGTACCCTGCCAAAGGTAAATTGCAAGGCTTCGTCACAATGATAGAATCCTTCAAGCGCAAAGCATTGGAGGGTAATGCCTATGATGTCGCGTTGAAAGTCGCACAGGAAAGTGGTATTTACGAGGAGTTGAGACAAGATCCAAGCCTCGAAGGTATTAGCCGCCTGGAGAATGCAAATGCACTCCTGGATGGTATCAAAGAGTTTGTCGAAAATGACAATGCAGATGAAGGCACCACCGACAGAAGTCTCGCGGGTTACTTAGCTAATATTGCTTTATTGACCGATTCTGATGAAAAGACAGATGAGGAGCCCAATTACATCAGTCTGATGACTACGCATACGGCGAAAGGACTGGAATGGAAAGCTGTCTTTGTGGTAGGACTGGAAGAAAATTTATTTCCCTCCTATATGTCGATGGGCTCACCTGATCAGTTGGATGAAGAGCGACGACTGTTTTATGTATCCATCACCAGAGCAAAAATGTTTCTTGCTCTTTCCTATGCCACCAGTCGATACCAGTTCGGACAGTTCAGGTACAACGACCCAAGTCGTTTCCTCGAAGAGATTGACGAGCAGCATTTTGAGACGACAGTAGAGCGCAGAGGTAAATTCAATATGCCCGAACCTAAATTACTGGCCGATCGTCCAAGCCGTAAAAAGGATTACGAACCGCGCGTCAGTCCTGCTGATTTCAAACCAAGTCCATCCGAGCAGATAGCAGAAGGGATGGAGGTGTTGCATCTTCAGTTTGGCCGCGGCAAGATCATCGCTATCGATGGAGCGCGTGAAAACAGGGTGGCGACAATTCACTTCGAAGACAGTGATGATCAGGAGCGGAGGATTATGCTTCGCTTCGCGAAGTTACAGATCGTAGAATAAAATGGCTGAAGAGGCCTAAAAGGCTGAAGAGGCTATAGTGTTTTGCTTATTTTTCTCCGTGGACTCTGTGTGCTCCGTGCGAAACAATTATGGTCGAGAATCGCAGAAGAAGCAGAAAATTAATGAGCTACAATTAGCCGCTGAATTTCTTAAATACTAATTCACAGGTCTTCAAATCAATACCTACTCATGGCATAATCGATGCTGCAAGTGTGGAGGAAGATGCTCTCGGAATGAGCAGGATCTTTTGTTTCCCAGGATGTATGATAATATTGAATCTGCCGAGAAAGGACTGTCCGAGAAAACCGTCAAATGCTTCATGCTGAAAATATCCTTTGTCTCTCAGGTCAACAATAAACTCAGAAGCATAGACTGCATCGCGGCCAATTACTTCGAGATCCATATTGATCAGATGTTTGATGTCTGTGATATTGTCTGTGCCTGTGACCAGGACAGGTGATGCACTCGCCAATAAATCCTCGCCGGAAGGTTGGTCATACGCAAAGAGGAAATTACTTTCTGAACCTAAATCCAGGCCGAGTACTTTTTTAACTCCATTTACTTTGCAAGAGATGACCGGGAGATGGTTGACATATTGAAATTTGAAAAAGGAACCTTCTGGACTATCATCAATATCCTTGTTCAGGCTGATCGATAGGCGGTCATAATCAATAGACACGTAATAATGCGTGAGCACAGAAAGTCCGACCAAGGCATGTATTTCCATGTTGAGCGACCTTTCCAGAAACGATAAGTCAGACACAAGCGCAATGGTATTCTTGTTGGTGATACCAAGCCAGTTCCATTTTCTGACCAATTGTGCTTTGCAATCAAAATCTCCGTTGATTCCTGTGCAAAGAATGGTGGAATCCTGATCCGACTGGTAGTAGTTTTTATTGAGTACAAGCCCTGGAGCTCCGGTATCAAGGATCACAGGGACTATTTGTCCATCGATCACAGCCTCTGAAACTATATAACCTTGATTTAGGGTTATGGGAAAATCCTGAGACAAACCTTTAAAGGAGAGCAGGAGGAGTAAGATGAAGAGATTTTTTTCCAACTAACATACAAACTTTACATTGGTTAAAAAAATAACTATAATTAAATTTGTAATTGTCTGATTGTCAATTACAATGTTTTTATAGTCTGTTTACATTGTAAATATAATGTAAATTTAAAGTAAATGCAAGTTAAATTTGTTCAAAGTGTGATTTTTTTGTGTTTCTGTCTGCCAGCCTGTCCTGTCACAGGGTTATGTCCCGGGGTTCATTTATCTTCACTTTCATCCTCAACCTTTCATTTTGATGTTTTCAACAAGCAATCAATGGACCCATATCGTCAAAGAAACAGCGATTCTGCATGGATTCATGGGCGCGGGTATCGCCAGGGCTGAGCACATGGATGGAGAAGCCGGACGTCTGGAGCAGTGGCTCCATAAGGGCTATCACGGTGAGATGGCTTACATGGCCAATCATTTTGACATGCGGGTTGATCCGACTAAGTTGGTACCGGGGGCGAAGAGTGTGATTTCGCTGTTGTATAACTATTACCCGGGAGAATGGGAGGCTAAGGCTAAGGCTGAGGCGAAGGAGATGCCAGATTCCAGACGGGAGGAAAGGATGCCAGATGCCAGACACGCAGATGCCAGATTTGGAACTCAAAATGTGGAATATTCAAATCTCACGACTCACGATTCACGACTCACGAAAATGAAGGCTCCATCAGAAGCGGCACAGCCGCCTGATGAAGAGGCTTTCAAAATTTCCCGGTACGCCTGCGGCGAGGACTATCACAAAGTTGTCCGCCGGAAATTGAAAGCACTGGTCAGTGATCTGAAAATGGAAATCGGTGATTTCAATGCACGTGTCTTTGTCGATTCCGCCCCTGTGCTGGAGCGCGACTGGGCGAAGCGCAGCGGGCAGGGATGGATCGGAAAAAATACATTGCTGATTCATCCGAAAAAGGGAAGCTATTTTTTCCTTGCAGAGATCATCCTGGATGTTGAGCTTGAGTATGATCATCCGATGCGTGATCATTGTGGCACCTGCACTAAATGTATTGACGCCTGTCCGACAGAGGCAATATCTCCGGAAGGGTATGTGATGGATGGCAGTAAGTGTATCTCCTATCTGACGATTGAATTAAAATCACATATCCCTGCATCTTTTAAAGAACATATGGAAGGATGGATCTATGGTTGTGATATCTGCCAGGAAGTATGTCCGTGGAATAGATTTTCAACGCCCCACCATGAGCCGGCATTTGAGAAGTCAGATCAATTACGTGAAATGAAAAAGGAGGATTGGCTTGAGATAACGGAAGAAGTTTTTAGTGGCTTGTTTTCACAGTCAGCGGTGAAGAGGGCGGGGTATGCGGGCCTCAGGCGCAATATCAAATTTTTATCTCAGGGTGATCAGTAAACGTCCGTGAAAAGGGTGATAAAAGTGGAGTAATTCCCTTATTTTCACAACCCCTTCCGCATTCCAACCTGACCGTTCATTTATGAGAATATATAGCTCATTTTTAATCTTCTTCATTTTTACTTTCTGCTGCGTACAGCTATATGGGCAGCAATCTGGCCTGCCCCATACCATGACCCCAGATGAGCAAAAGATCATGGCGGAGTACCTCCGTGATAAATACGCATCTGCCATCCGCAACATCCCCGTCCCTCCACCCGGTCAGGTCCGCACGATGGCCGAATGGGAAGAAATCCAGGCACTGATCATCACCTGGTCCGGACAAGCCACGATCCTCAAGGAGATCGTCAGGAATGCAGTGAAAGAATGTAAGGTGCTCATCATCACTACCACCCCCGATGCAGTAGCTACCCAACTCACCAGTGCAGACATTCCTCTTGATTCTGTTGAGTTTGTCAATACGCCTTTCAATAGCATCTGGGTGCGTGACTACGGCCCCTGGACCGTCTATAAAAATGATGTGGATAGTCTCTGGCTCGTAGACTGGATATATAATCGACCACGACAAAATGATGACGCTTCTCCGGTAGCAGTTGCGGAGCATCTTAATCTGCCTATCTACGAAGCCACAACCTTTCCATACAATTGGGTTCATACCGGAGGTAATCATTTGCCCGATGGCATGGGCACCGTATTTTCTTCCATGCTGGTCCTTGAAGAGAATCCAGAGAAAACAGAAGCACAGATCGACTCAATCGCCAATCTATTTCTGGGTGTAAAACAATACATCAAGTTCCCTACACTTCCTTTCGATGGTATCCATCACCTCGATATGCACATGCGGGTCATTGATGAAGAGACCATCTTTTTCGGACAGTATCCGGAAGGCATCGCCGATGGTCCCCAGATCGAATC
>JANNSS010000182.1:0-17209 GCA_031402955.1 Saprospiraceae bacterium | reverse complement strand
GCGGTGATCAGGTCAGGTTGATTGTTGTATTTGATCTGATGCAACATGCGTTGCGTTCCACCTCCTCTGGAAAAAAATAAAAAAGAAGCTCCGGCCTGAAGACGTATGCGCCCGGCGAAATGTGTGACAAAAGGGTTTTTGGCATGTTGGTGAAAACCTGTTTCAGGTAGCTGATGCAGACAATCGAGGCAAAAAATATGCTGATCCAATGGACGCAATAAGCCGCAGCTCACGCACAGCGGCGGGTAAATAAGATCTGTAATATGCCTCCACCATTGTGCTGCCATGTGATATATAATTGCATCATAAAAAAACCGGATGGCATGGGGCGCTCATCCGGCTCTGTTCAACTGGCTATTGAGGAATACATTTACGGTGATTGATGAAGCAATCAAATCCGGGTGTTATGCAACATGCCAGATAGTAAAATCCCCCCGTTATGCATAAGTGTATTGAGAAGGGGCAAATGTGACCGTCCAAAAGAAATATTTTAAAAATATTTTTATCAGGGGTTTTGTAATCATCCATTTTTGTATACTTGTACAGCGGCTTTTCCCAGGAGCTGCTAAGCATATATTTTTTGCTTTGTGATCATCAGTCTGAAAACAATATGAATCACTTGCATTGCCACATCTATCTCCGGGATGATGACTATCTCCGGGAGATCAGGGCAGGCGGCTCCAGGGCCGAGACTGCTATCAGTTGCCTGTATCTGAAACACAGGAAACGCACCTATTCCTATCTACGTACATTGATTTCGAAGCAGGGCGCGTTTAAAGGCGCCCCCGACGATCTCGTCCATGATTCCTTTATTCTCATGATTGAAAAGATTCAACAGGATACTGCCGTGGTCAGGTCGCTTGCCGGCTATTGGATTGGTATCGGAAAAATGTTGTTCCTCAACCAGCTGAAAAAGGATGAGCGGATCGTGCTGGTCGGTGATGCCGAGGAGAAGTATGGATATGAAGCGGAGCACCAGCATTCGTTGGTCCAGGATCATGAAGAAAATGAAAAGATGGAAGCCGCCTTTCTGAAGCTCGGTCCCAGGTGCCGGGAAATCCTCATGCTGTGGATCAACCAGTACACCATGCTGGAAATTGCCGGGCTGATGCCCCTCTCCAATGCCTCCATGGCCAGGAAAATCAAATATGAATGTTTTAAAAAATTAAAAGAAATCGTCAATTCGGGTAACATTTCAGGGGGTTAAAGACACTTATCTATGAACACATATCAAATCCGGGACATTACCTTATTCAGAACAACATGGGCGAACACAGAATAACAACCTTAATAGATCAATACCTGCTGGGCACGATCAGCCCGGAGGACAGGTCACTGCTAGAGCAACTTATCCTTTCTGATCCATCAGTCAGCAAGCTGGTCAGGGAAAGTGAGTCAGCGTGCAGGATCCTGCAGCATGAAAAGAACCGCAGGCTAAAGGAAAAACTCCGCGGATTGGATAAAGATGAATTGATGCACCAGGGGGTTTTTTCGAAACCAATTGGCTGGCTTACTATTTTGCTGCTGGCGCTAATTGCCGGACTATATCTCCTGGCCGGTAATTACAGCCACACATCCATAGCACTTCAAAATGCTGAAGCTTATCTAGAAAAGAACAAGAATGCAGATGAGGCCGGGGAAGATGTTGCAGCCTGGACGAAAGCACAAAATGCGTTCCTGGCCAGGGATTTCGGATCTGCCATCCAACACTACCTTACCTTGTCTGAAGCTCCTGAAGAAAGCAAAGCGTATCTCGCCAAATGGAATATCCTTTTAGCTCAGCTAGCGATAGAAGGGCCGACACCGACCTGGAAGATGTCCCTGGACACATTTACGAAGTCAGCCCCAGAACCCCTCAGATCGAAAGCAGTTAAACTGTCTTCACTACCAGACTCATTTTTGTACCGGCTCTTTCATAACAAGTTGCATGAAAAGTTCTCTTCCATAAAGCCCAGGCTGATCTGATGATGAGTCACTAGATAATTTCTAGCCCAAGCAATCTCTTGTTAAACTATTGTTAAACGAAATTTAAAGTGATAACAACACGGCCTCCATGCCGTTTAAGCTTGTACTCACTTTAAAAAACTAGAGCAACCATGAAATCATTTCTTTCCCTTACGCTTGCAGGTATTACAGGTGGATTGATTTGCTTTGGTGCACTCCATCTGTCCTCAGACAAAAATTTTGGTCACCAGGGCATGCACCAGGTATCCACTTCGACAACAGTCAACACAGGTCCTGATTTTGCAGAAGCTGCCGAGGCTGCTCAAAAAGTAGTCGTATTGATCGAAGCAGCAGAGAGTGCCGAAAACGCACAACTGCGAAGACGTCAGGATCCGATGCAGCAACTATTTGAACAGTTCGGATTAAATGGCGACGCCTTTGGGTATGGATTCGGAGGCTCGATGATCCGGAAGGGAGCGGGTTCGGGTGTGATTATTTCCAAAGACGGATATATCCTGACTAACAATCACGTAGTTGATTTCGCTGATGAGGTGTTGATCAAGATGGTTGACGGAAAAGAATATGACGCTAAAATAATTGGCAGAGACCCCAGCACTGATCTTGCCGTCGTAAAGATAGATGCGGGCAACCTGCCGGTATTGGAATATGCTGACTCCGATAAAGCAAGGGTTGGTGAATGGGTACTGGCAGTAGGAAATCCATTTGAATATCTGACCTCTACCGTTACCGCCGGTATCATCAGTGCCAAGGGTCGGGACCTTAATATAATTCAGGGGTCAAAGACTATTGAACAGTTTATTCAGACCGATGCGGCCATCAATCCGGGCAATAGTGGAGGCGCACTTGTCGATGCTTATGGAAAATTGCTGGGGATCAATACCGCAATTGCCTCACAAACAGGAAGTTATTCAGGATACTCCTTTGCCATCCCTGTAAATCTGGCGATTAGTATAGCTAACGACATAATTAAAAATGGAGGTGATATTGAGAGAACCTCTTTGGGGGTTGAAGTGTTTGTATTGAATGAAGGCCTCGCACAAGAGCGGGGAATAGAAATAAATCAGGGTCTATTGGTAGACGGCGTTGGTGAAAAAAGCGCTGCCCAATATGCAGGTATTCGTCCAAATGATGTTCTGGTAGAAATCGATGGAAAGAAGCTTGTGAAATTTGACGACCTGAAAGAGAAGATTGATTTAGCAAAGGTGGGAGACTCGGTTGATATTAAAGTGTACAGGAACGGTAAATATTTAGACATTCCTGTGCGTTTAAAGAAAGGGCTATAGTTACTCCCCATTCAAGATATAGTTGGTTTTTCGTTTTGTTTTGATGCGCCTGTCTTAAAAGAAAGACAGGCGTTCTTTTTTTGCCCCTAAATCCCCTAAAGGGGACTTGCTTCAATTTATTCAATCAAGATGTTAGATTATTTCTTCCAGGCAAATGAAGATATCATCTTATCAATATCCTCTTTAATAAAAGTGGAGATCGGTGCCAGGCTATCCGGCTGGACCCTGGAATCGAAATATAACGCGGCTTTAAAAAAATGTGCGGTGGTATCTGTCAGAAAAAAGTGAACAGGTGATGCGGCAGGGCCGCTCCAGTTTAACACAAGCCCGCCGACTCCTTGTGGATTCGTGACTCTTCCCTCTTCCATATAATTAGCACGCTCATTGATCTTGGAAGCGATGATGAATGCATCTCTCACGAGATCATTATACTCATCCTTATTCTTTAACGGCAGGTAGCTGCAATGGATGCGTGCATTGAAGGCATTCATTTTAAGATCAAACCAACATTTTTCCTTTTTTACATTGATCTCCGCGTAGGAGGGATACTGAAATGTAAAAGGACATTCCGGATCATCATACTGCTTGTAATCACGTACGGGATATTCAATCCTGGGATAAGCACGTGGCTTGGGTGTACCGGGAACATCCTGGCATCCAGAAAGCATGAAGGATAATATGAAAGCAGCTATTATAAATTTCTTCATGAGTCTATCTGAACTTTAATACGTTCGATACGCTTGGGGGATACCGACAGTACCGTAAACGAAAAGGGTGGCAGTACTATTTTCTGACCGATGCCAGGCATCTTACCATGCAGGTCAAGTACAAGCCCAGCCAGTGAATCAGCATCACCATCGACATCATCAAAACTATCCTTATCGACATTCATGATGCGGCACACATCGATGAGCATCGTCTTGCCTTCAAATATAAATTCGCGATCACTCAAGCGCCGGTATTCAAATTCCTGATCTTCATCAAACTCATCCTTGATATCTCCGATCACTTCTTCGATGACATCTTCCATCGTGACAAGTCCAGAAGTCCCTCCATATTCATCCACCACAATAGCCATGTGCAGGTGCTCGCGTTGAAAATCTTTCAGCAGGTCATTGATCTTTCTTGCTTCAGGTACATACAACACTTCCTTACGCACGAGTTCAGGCCACATATGCGGAGAGGAGCTTGAATCTAAATAACCGATCAGGTCTTTGACATAGAGCATCCCTTTGATATTGTCGAGTTGCTCTTCATAAACAGGTAATCTGCTATAGCCTCCCTCCTTGACGATCGCCAGCATTTCCTCGAGTGTCATGGCCGTATCGAGCGCTATGATATCCATACGCGAACGCATGATCTGCTTGACGGCGACGTCGTTGAAACTCACGATGGATTTTAATATTTCAGCTTCCACCTTGGAGTCTTTATCTCTGGACACAGCCAGATCAATGGCTCTGTCTATATCTTCTTTGTTAGCACCCAGAACACTTTCTGTACCCAACTTTTTCTCGAGCTTATTTCCCCATCTCACCATGATCTTATTGAGTGGTGCGAATATGGTCATCAGGATATTGACCGGACCGCTCATCAATCTGGCGAAGGCAATATTATTGAGGTTAGCATAAATTTTAGAAACCACTTCACCGAAGAGTACTAGTAGAAATGTGATGCCTACAATGGTGACTATGAAGCTGAAAAAACTTTCCCATTGATCGGGTGTAATCCAGTTCAATACAGGTACCATGTACACAGCTTCACCCCAATGATAAAAAGTACCTGGAGGCAGTATAGTCCTCAGCAGATAATAGGAAAGGATGACGATGCCTATGTTGACGAGATTGCTAGTGATCAGGATGGTGGCCAGCAACCGCCGGGGTTTTTCTCTCAGTCTGAGGATGCGTTGAGCTGAACGCTCGTCTGAATCACCGATATCACGCAATTGATTACTATCGAGTGAGAAGAAAGCTACTTCAGAGCCATTGACCAGGGCTGAGCAAATCAAAAGAAAAAGCAGCAGCAATAAGCCCCCTATCAGGTCCCATTGCAGGAAGAGGATCAATAAAAGCGAATGGGGTTCGGTATCCAAAACGGGATCTTTAGTTGAGAGATATCAGGTGATCAGAACGGGAGATCGTCATCAGCCTGCTGCTCGCCGCTTGAACCTGATGTGGCAGACGTATCATTATTGGTAGAGTCTTCCGGATGAAAGTCTTCATCCTGGCCTCCGGGCTTCGAATCCTTGCGGTCGAGCACCCTGAAACTATTGGCGACGACTTCGGTCACATAACGATCGTTTCCTTCTTTATCCTGGTATTTACGATGCGTTAGTTTGCCCTCCACAAATACCTGGCTGCCTTTCTTGAGTTGTTTTTCGGCGCGCTCGGCCAGGGAGCGCCATGCTACTACATCATGCCATTCTGTAGCGGTTTGCCACTCACCTTTTTTGTCTTTATAATTTTCGTTGGTGGCGACTGAAAACCTGGCTACTGCTACGTTTCCTTCAAGATACCGGACTTCCGGGTCCCTGCCCAGGTTGCCGATGAGGATGACCTTATTGACCATGATGCTGAGGTTCTGTTAGATAATCTGATTGGTGCGCAAAGATACTTAATTCAGGATGAGTCTCGCCCTCCATCCAGTCAGGATGAAGGATAAAACAAGTGAAAATCAACCCTTTACATGCCAAAATCAAACCAAACATTCCCGGGATTCGCTAAATACGCAACCTGAAAAGGGTAAATTTGTTCTGCTTACTAAACACCTCCAAACCATATTTCCTTAATTTATGTATCAATACTCATTTACTACCGAATGGCAATTTGAGGCCCCGGTTGAAGCCATCTGGGAAGTCATTTACGCTATGGACCAATGGCCTGATTGGTGGAAATATGTAAAAAAGGTGGAGTACATCAAAACGGGGGTTAACGGGGACATTGGTAGCATTCGGCGTATTAAATGGGGCACTGCGTTGCCCTATTCACTGACGTTTAATTCAGAGTTGCTCGCGGTGGATCCATATAAGCGAATGGAAGGCAGGGTGTTCGGCGAACTTGAAGGCAGGGGTCTCTGGACCTTCACCTCGCGTGAGCAGATGACGCATGTGCGATACGATTGGAAGGTGAATACGACTAAAAAATGGATGAACCTGTTAGCACCCATTGCTCGTCCTTTATTCAACTGGAACCATGACATCGTGATGAAAGCAGGTTATGAAGGCTTAAAAAAGAAAATCAGCGTCGCTGGTTAATTTCGGGACCCGGGTCAATCAGGAAGCAATTATAAAGGTGATTGTGGTGTTATAGATAAGGCTATGCGTTCACATAGCGCTATAGCTTATGCGGTTAAAGTCCATCCTTTTGCTCGTTTTTCTTAGTCTATTCTTCAACCTTCATTCCCAGATTACCGGTTTATGGAAGGTACCTGATGAGCATGATGGCAAAGTCAAATCAATCGTTGAAATCTACGAAAAGGACAACCAGTATTTTGGTCGTGTGGCCCAGGTACTTGATTCGACTAAGCACACCCACTGCGAGAATTGTGTAGGTGTATTGAAAGACAAACCGCTTACAGGCATGATGATCTTGTATGATCTCGAAAAGACTCCTAGAGGTGGTATTGATGGCAGTGTGCTCAATCCCGGATCCGGCAAGGTGTATTCATGTTATATAGAACTGGCTTCCCGGGACAAACTTAAGCTGCGGGGATATATGGGCTTGCCTGCTTTTGGAAAGACGCTGTACTGGACGAGGAAGTAAAGAGCAAGGGGCTAGGAGCAAGGAGTAGGGCATAGGGGCATATCGAAGCGCAGCGGAGATCCCGCCAAATGCACGGCATTTGTGGCGGGAGGGACTGTCAGGAAACAGATTTTTCTTTGGGTTACCCTTGAGATTGGTGTATCGTTCACTATTGACAAATCAAAATTCCCCTCTCTTCAGAAAATCAATTTCGTACGGCATTTCTCTTTTAAAAAGAGAGGGGTCAGGGGTGAGTTATGCAGGAGCAAGGAGCATAGAGCAGGAAGCATATCGTAGCGCAGCGAAGATCCCGCCCCGTATGGGTAGCGGGAGGGACTGTCAGGAGACAGATAAACACCCCTCTCACGTTCTCACTCTCTCACGTTCTCACCCTCTTACTCTCTCACTCTCTTATTCTCTCACACGTGTTATTTGGTTTGCATTAACATGATGCGGGAGTAGCCGTGGAAAGGATTAATTTTGATTTGTTGTTATCCTTTTTAAATGATCCTCAAGGTGCTGATGAAACCTGTGTTAATCACCCTCCTCCTCAACTTCCTTCTGCCTGGGGCATTCTATGCACAGGTCACTGGTTTGTGGAGGGTCGTTGATGATAAAGACGGGATCGAAAAATCGATTGTAGAAATATATGAGCAAAACGGTCTGTACCACGGCCGCATCGTTCGTTTGCTCGAAGCTTCACGGCGCACACACTGTGACAAATGCTATGGAGACCTGAAAGGTAAGCCCTTGACAGGAATGACTATCATCTACGACCTGGAAAAAACAAATAACGGTGGAAAAGGTGGAAAAGTAATCGATCCATCCACCGGAAAGATTTTCTCCTGCTACATCGAACTGGAGAATCCTGACCGACTTAAACTAAGAGGATATCTAGGTACGCCGACTATAGGGAAGACTTCGCATTGGAACAGAGATAAGTGAGCAGTTAAAAGTGAGCAGTTAGCAGTGAGCAGTGAGCAGTGAGCAGTGAAAATTAGTTGATGCATGAGCAAAAAAACTGGCTGTCAAGCCAGAAATTGAATTGCCACGGCTTTCAAGCCGTGGATGCTCATGGGTAAGAAAGATCTGGCACTTTCGGTCTTTGAATAGTGCATAATGATAGTGAGTATGGAAAACCTAATTTTAATCCTTGCAGTACAAATTTTCTTATTGACAGGGCTACAAGCCCAGGTCACGGGGATGTGGAAAATCACAGATGAAAAAACGAATGTTGAAAAATCGGTAGTAGAGATTTTTGAAAAGGATAATGCCTATCATGGCCGTGTCGTGCGTATCCTGCCAACCTCTAAAAGAACCCATTGTGATCAATGTTGTGGCGAACTTAAAGACAAACCGCTAGTAGGAATGGTGATTATTTCCAACCTTACAAAAACAGCCAACGGCGGAGAGGATGGAACAATACTGAACCCCGCCAATGGAAATACATACTCATGCTATATTGAATTGGTAGAGCCGGACAAACTAAAATTACGAGGGTACCTCGGGTTTCCTGCGTTTGGGAAGACGATGTACTATAAAAGATTAAAAAGTTAGAAGTTAGCAGTTAGAAGTTAGAAGCTGCCATTAAAGGCCTGAAAGGCCGCCATCTATCAACCCTGGGCACTAGCCCCTGGGACTAACCAAGGGCACTAGCCCTGGGACTAACCAAGGGCGATAGCCTTGGTTAGCGACAAAAAGAAAAGCGATGTACTCAATGGGCTTAAAACAACCTTCGCTAAAATCCGTTATTTCATAAATATTTTTTGAGGCTTTATGAAACATTTGAATTTTACGTTGATGGGTTTTTTTATGTTGATGGCTGGTGTGGATGCCCAGATCACAGGGTTGTGGAAATCAACAGACCATGTAGATGACACGGAGCGATCGATTGTCAACATCTATGAAATAAACGGTAAAATATATGGCAAAGTAGAGAAGCTATTGCCTGCCGCTACCATCACGCATTGTAAAGGATGTGAAGGGGAATTAAAAAATAAATCCCTGATCGGAATGATCATCTTAAGTGATCTCAAAAGGAGTGGCGATAAAGCAATTGAAGGCAAAGTCCTCGATCCCTCCAACGGAAAATGGTATTCCTGCGATATTGAATTGGTCTCAAAGGACAAGCTCAAAGTCACCGGCTATATCGGCTTGCCATTGTTGGGGAAAACGATGTACTGGAAAAGAGTTAAGTGAGCAGTTAGAAGTGAGCAGTTAGAAGTTGAAAGATATAGGAATAAAAAAACCTTTGTGTAGGGGTTCAAAATTTTGAACCCCTACACAAAGGTTTTTTTATTGCAGAATTTACAAAACTGCTCTATGCCCTCTGCTCTATGCTCTATGCCTAGATGTTGAATTTGATGCCTTGGGCCAATGGCAATTCCTTACCCCAGTTGATGGTATTTGTCTGCCGGCGCATGTAGGCTTTCCAGGCATCAGAGCCGCTTTCGCGACCACCGCCTGTTTCCTTTTCACCACCAAAGGCACCACCGATTTCAGCACCTGAGGTGCCGATGTTGACATTGGCGATACCACAATCTGATCCTGCTGCGGAAAGAAACTGCTCTGCTTCGCGCATGTTATTGGTCATGATGGCAGAAGACAATCCCTGCGGAACATTGTTCTGTATCCGTATGGCCTCGTCGAGCGTCCTGTATGACATGACATAGAGGATGGGGGCAAACGTTTCTGATTGAACAATCGGCAGATCATTAGTGACCTCAGCAATGCAAGGGAGTACATAGCAGCCGCTTCCATATTTTCTGCCCTTCAATACTCCACCCTGAACGAGCATCTTGCCGCCTTGATTTTTTACGGCTTCAAGCGCTTTCTGATAATGATAGACTGCTTGTATGTCAATCAATGGACCCATGTGATTCTTTGGATCGAGTGGGTTGCCAATCTGGATTTGTTTATACGCTTTGACAAGCGCTCTGGTGACTTTATCGAAAATAGACTGATGGATGATCAATCGCCTTGTGGTGGTACAACGCTGGCCTGCGGTACCCACTGCACCGAATACTGCGCCGGTCAATACGATTTTGAGATCCGCCTCAGGCGTGATGATGATGGCATTGTTGCCACCCAATTCAAGTAAGGACCTGCCGAGTCTTGCAGCTACTGCAGATCCAACGATTTTACCCATACGGGTACTCCCTGTTGCAGAAATCAATGCTACTCGGGTATCTTGTGTGAGTAGTTCACCGACGCGGTAATCCCCATTGATGAGGGAGACAATTCCTTCCGGGAGATTATTGACTTTCAATACCTCTTGAAAAATATTCATGCAAGCGACTCCACATAGAGGAGTCTTTTCGGAAGGCTTCCATACCACCACATCTCCACAAACCAACGCGATCATGGCGTTCCATGACCAGACTGCCACAGGAAAATTAAAGGCGGAAATCACGCCAACGATGCCCAATGGATGCCATTGTTCATACATGCGGTGCTGACTACGCTCTGAATGCATCGTGAGACCATACAATTGACGTGAGAGACCAACCGCGAAGTCACAGATATCAATCATCTCCTGCACTTCGCCATATCCTTCCTGGAGGCTCTTACCCATCTCATAGGATACCAATCTACCGAGCGGTTCTTTATGCTTGCGCAGTGCTTCACCATACTGACGGACGATTTCACCGCGCTTTGGTGCGGGCATCATTTTCCATGTCTCAAAGGCAGCTTCGGCGGTGCGGATGACTCTATCATATTCCTTTGGTGTCGTATTACTGACAGCTCCGATGAGATGCCCATCGACCGGTGAAGGCGAAGGCTGATAGTTTTTGGAGTTGGTTGATTTGAGGCCTGTTGAAGTGCCGTTGTTGAATTTTTTTATTCCCAGCCGGGTGAGAAATCGTGCGTCAATGGCCATGTTCCTGTGTATTTAAAAAGAGGATGATTACCTCCCGAATCAATTCATAATGGATGTTGATTGCGGGTTGCAAATATCGGTAATACTTATGGGAAGGTATAATCTATAGAGACAGCTTTCGCTATTCAGTTTTGCCCCTACGGGGCAAGGGGGATTTTTACTGATCACGTGCTACCGACATGTAGCCTACTTCGACTACGCTCAGCACATCGCCTACGGGGCAATAAAAAAAATTCTTGTGGCTAAAGCCGAATCTCTTGTGCTCTTACTACCCCCGGCTAAAGCCGAGGGCAATTGAGTAATTGCCGTTGCAGGAGTTCGCTCCTGCGACCAGGAGAATTCCAAAGAGGATTCTTTAGGGTATTTCGGGGGTTGCAGGAGCAAACTCCTGCAACGGCATCCCCTTTTTAGGTTGTGCATAAACGGTAGGGTTAAAGCCGTGGGCAATTGAGCATTTATCCCTATTTGAGGCAAGATTTACCGCATCACGCTGACCGTACCGTTGTGTACAGGTACTCCAGCAGAAAAAATCTGGTAGTGATACAATCCCGGAGTCCAGGAAGCCGTCTGGATTTCATGGGTTAAAAGACCAATCTTCGGAGCTGTATACACCAACTTTCCAACTGCGTTAAAAACCTTGATGGAAGGATTTGCTATCTCCGGCAATTTTATGGTAAATGAATTTCCGGCCGGATTGGGATACACTGAAAAGGCAGCAGCATCAACATCAGTCGTTGCTACTGATCCTTCCTTGATGGAGATGACTTTGAAATTGTCAAAATAGAATCCGTCTTTATGTACAAATCCATCTGACACCAACAAGAATCGAAGCTGGATAACCTGTCCGAGGTAAGAGCTCAGGTCAACATTTTCAAGCACCCAATGTACTTGCTTACCGTCATACAGAGGTTCTTCATACAACTGGAAAAGAGATCCGAGTTTGGATTGCTCACCACAGAGATTCTCCCATGATTGGCCATCGGTACTGGCCTGGAACACTACGTAGTCATAATGATCCTCAAGCTCCCACTTCGCCCAAAACTGTGCATAGGCTGAAGTTACTTGTTGCAGATCAATCTGATCGTTGAGTAAAATGACTTCGTGGGCATCCGGATTATAAGGCCCTGACGGGCTATCGGTGATAGACACAGGTCCTGTTAAATACGTTTGATCGGTCGTATCCCAGCCCAAACCTTCACTGACATCCCATTGCGACAGATCGCCATCACTGGTCACCAGGGTTTTGAAATCTGCCCTGATCTTAGTCAGGGTATCTCTGAACATATAATTTCCCTGTTGGTAAACGATTTCAATCTGCGCCGAGGCACCATATGCAATCTGATTATCTACCATAAAGGACAATTTGCGCTCGTGGGGCTCAAATTTTTCAAGGTCCAGGATAAACGATGCAGGTATATTTGAAATGTGAGGACTTAATGCATTGAAGGAAATAGCAACTTCGCCATCCATCAAACCATAACGGCTGATACCCAGATCAAGAGGATTGACACCGGGTTGAATAAATTTTGGTGATTCATCTGTGATTTCCACGAGGGAGTTAACTAACCTTGCCGCTATCAGATTGAGTTCGAGGGTAGACTGACACAGTGGAATGATACGCTCACGCAAAGGGTAGAATCCATCATCCGAATCTCCGACTTCGGGTGTAAATGAAAATGTGCCATGCTCTCCATACATCCAATCATCCGAGTCACCATTGGTGATATATCCCACCGTCTGTGTGCCTGTACCATAAACAAACCGGTTGAGCTTAGTCATCAATTCTCCATAATTACTAAAGACCGCAGAGTCCGGGGTTATTGAATCGCTAAAACCCCATGGATAAACCACCAGATTTCCATAGGAATGAAAATTGAGGGCGAGTTGAAAATCATGGTTATCGCAAAGGAATTTCATGGCCTGCGTTTCAGGTTCTGAGAATGGTGATGGGCCACGATAGGTTTCACTTCCGGGAAAAGGAGATGAACCTTCATCATCGTGCCCCCACTCAAGGCCGTAATTACGATTGAGATCTACGCCATCATTGTCTGGTTCAAAAAATCCGCTCTCATCATTGTCGCGCATGTTTTTCCGGTGATTTCTGGTAAAAACATCTTCTTGAGGATCATATCCCGCTACATTATAATTACAGCCATCCGGATTGATCACAGGGACAAAGTACATTTCGGTATTATCGATGATGTGTTTGATCATCGGATCCTTATTATAGTTTTCCAGAAGATACCACATATAGTAAATCGTCTGGCTGACGCTGATGAGCTCGCGTGCATGGTGAAGACCTGTGTATAAAACTTCAGGTTCGCTTTCATCCGTTTCCGGTTGGTCAGAAATTTTAACCCAGTAAATACTATTGTTCTCCCAGGTTTTAAAATTGCCAATCGGCCTTCTGACAGAAATCAGATTAGGATACAAAAAGGACATAAGGTCCAATTGGTCCAAAACTTCCGGCATAGAAAAATAACCTCCTACCTGACCCAACTCAAAATTTTTGGGAATGACTTCATCATAGGTATGATCCTGACAGTCGAGGATGGTTTCACGACGAGGAGCCTGAGCCATTTCTTTACGATAGATGGAAAGATCTGGAATATCTACTGTGTAGCGAATACCGATCTGATCAAATCGTTTTAGATCAAAATCCTGTACTTCGGTCGTGAAGGTATTTCGGGTGCCGCCATGCCCATGCGTAAGGTCAATTCCTGCCTTTGCGAGATCGCTCCTGGTCTGTGTTTCGTCAATCGGAAAGGTTACCCTGGAAAGGACGGTCTGTGCTTCTGTTGCCTGAACAAGGCAAAAAAAGATCAGAAGTGGGAGGATTCTGGTCATGTACATAGGATCAATAAATCGGTAAGGTGCTGTAAAGCGCACGCAAAGTTAGAAATATACCTTTAGCCTGAGGGCCCTTTTGAGCCTTCAAGAGTCAATAGGCAACAAATGTATCCAATTGTGTTCATATGACAAATATTTGTCATATATTATTTTAATGTTTCCAGCGGATTATGCAACCACAATCGAAGGTTGTCCAGCAAAAAAAGTGCCTGTCTTTTTTTATTGCCTTATTTCCAGCAAATTGTTGGTGGTCATGGCAGAACCGGGGCTATTGTACACTGGAGGGGCAGAGCAATCCTCGATAATCACCTGTTGCATCGTTATCGCACCCAGATTATACAATCCGCTGCCCCGCTGTAGGTCTAGCATTGCTCCGTTGGCGAGTCCGTCGCGAATCGTGATGCCATCCACCAGGGCACCTTCGGCCCCCGAGAGCATAATCAGGACATGATAAAGGTTGTCCGAAGAGACATTTGGAACACCTATATCCCCTGTCAGAATGGTCGGAAAAGCTCCATATACCCGCTGGGAGATATCCGTTTCATCGCCCTCAAAGCCACCATAGATACTAATGCCGGAAGGAATACTAAAGCCAATGGTTCGGCTTACTTCGAAATAAGGCGAATACGTCCCGCCCGCAATCCAGATCTCTGTGATATCCGGACAATGGGCCGCCCGATCCAGTGCCTGCTCAACCGACCGGTAAGCATCTACCCATGAGGCACCCGACTGCAACCCTGAAGCATTCTTATTTACATAGCATACACCAGATGATGAGCAGATGCTATCAAAAGTGATCAGGAGCTTAGCCCCTTTCAACGGATCACCATCATAGCTCCAGGCTTCCCGTAGTCCGGTACCCCTCAGCAACAATACGAGGTCATTTCCATTGGTCCAATTGGATTGATCAATAATCTGTTGGAGCACATGCCTGATATCTGGAGACAGATAGGTTGTTTCAGTGGCTGACCAGGGAGCAGGTGTCCACTGGACTACTTGCGACGACCGGGGCCTGAATGAAAGATTGTATTTCGCGAGGCTAAATGATTGCGCGTCTGCCACCAATTCAGATTGCAGCGTCCATAAAGCAGATGAGGAAGAGGTATCCGCGGAGGTCCATTGGATGAGTGCAGAAGAAATATAACTATTGCGCGGAATCGTTATGTTCTGAAAGCGCCAGCCAACTTTCTGAAATCCATCGCGCGCTGTCAACGATAAACTTTCGCGTATCGGATTGACCGCACCATTATCCTGATGTTCTTCTGCGTCATCATACGAGCTGCTGATGCTTCTTTCCAGTGTCCCTGCCCATTGGGTAACTACGGACGTGATCCACCATTCGGAAAAACCTTCCGTTTGCCATTCAGCATAATATCCATTATCAAAGGGAAGGATATCGGTTGAATCAAGCGAATATGTAACTACTTGCACAGGATTGTTATTGCCATAGTTTCCGTCTTCATTAACACCTGTGTATCGTAACGCGGCAAAATCAAAACCATCCCTTGCATTGACACACAGCGTGCACCCTGACGCATTGACGAGATTGGTTGCTTCCTCTTTTGTAAAATAGCCACGAAGCGCAACCGGGTTGGATGGCGGTATCGTGCTGGTCAACACCCAGTTTCTTGACAACAGATACAAGCTGTCCGTGAGATGGAAGTTACTTCCTGATTTATATATAGCCAGCGTGACATCTCCGAGGTCCTGCCCTTGTGGATGAATACTGAAAACTCTTTGACCACCTTGTTCGACATGCACCCAATCATTACCTGATACCGGAAGGGTCCATTGCATATTACCTCCTGTGTACAAGGGTTTTCTATCGTATACATGGACCTGATCCAAGGCGAGCCCTTCTTCTTCAACACCCTCATCACTTTGCATCACCCATCTGAACTGGACGACTGTATCTATTGCAGGTATGGCATATCCGGTGGTCATCCATTTAGACTGTGTGCCATTCCATCGGTGACCTGAATTGTTGTACCAGTTTACGCCACTTCCCTGGACACCTAGTTTAACCCAGGTACTGCTTCCTTCTAACCTATACTCAACCCACGCATAATCATAACCGACTTCGAGTTCATACATAAATCCAAATGACAAGTATGGTTGCGCGAGACCATTCAGATCAAAGCATGGCGAATAGAGGTACGAAATCTCTTGCGCATTGTGTGTCCCGTTGAGGGATGTGGTCCATACCTTATTCCCTTCTGCTGCTTTCGACATGATCTGCTTACCCGGAACACCATGCGTCCATGTGGAGCGAATCCCGTCTGTCACATATCCTCCATTACTGTTTTCAAAACCTTCAGTGTATGGAAATGAATTCACAAAAGGGGTTTGCAGGATCTGCATCCTCACCGTATCATTGAAGTGAAAATCATCATCGGCACTATAGACCCACACTTCCAGATCGTGAATACCAGATGCAGGGATGTCGAGAGGAGGAAGAAGCAAAGCGTTGACAGTACTTTGTGCCGGCACCGTACCTACAACTGTCAGATATGTAGTGCCTCCATCTAACCGGTAATAAGCCCTTGCATTCGTCACTTCCTGTGAGGATGTATTGGTGATACTTATGCTCACTGTATCCATGCCTGTATCGCAGGTCAATGGTCCCGGGTGCAGCACATCACTGATGGTAATATCCCGCTGGACGCTATGAATCGAAAGACCGTCAATCGTCTGTCCATCTTCACTGGTCAACTGGCCGGCTGAAGCAAATACGCCATGAGTAAACTTCAATTGAAATGAGGTGCTGAAATCCTGACCAGCATCAGTCAGCGCATCCGTCAGGTTAAGACCTGCGAGGTATTGCCATTTTCCACGCAAGGTGGCATCATTGGTCATATAGGTCAGCAACACAAAATCACTGGTATCTGATCCTCTGATCCAGATGGCTTCATTGTTAGTGCCATCCGGTGTTAGTTCGTGATGCATGACATATAGGTTGAGCCGTATATCATCACTGACAGTCCACAAAGACATATTGAGGGTAAGCACAAGGTCCGCTGTCTTGTTAGTACCTGATCTGATCGCATCTACGGTAAGAGCATGATGGCCCGAGTAGCAGAATGTATCACCGGCAAACGTCCTTATCCTGGCATTTGGTTGGAGGTATGCATCCCATGCCTTGAGCATCGGCAATCCAATAAGATCTGATATGATGGTGGTGTCCGTGCTGCTTTCAAAACTTTCTGACCATGGCAAACTGACGAGAGGATTAGGTAGATGATGGATCCGGACCCTCAGTGTATCATTCTGGTGTAAAGTATCTGACAGATAAGTTGTCCAGACTTTTATCGTGTATGCACCTGTGACTGCAAGATTTGCTGAATCGTTAAATGTAAAATTCTGACCTGATCCCGGATTGAGTGTATCTGAAAAAACTTCTGAAGAAACAAAAACATCATTGAGTGAATAACTAAGACTGAAACCTGAAGCACTCATTGTACCTGAATTGGTAATACGGACTGTGACGGGCTCCG
>JANNSS010000181.1:0-1924 GCA_031402955.1 Saprospiraceae bacterium | reverse complement strand
ACCTTCGGTAGCTCTCAAAAGTACGGAAGGCTTTAGACGCACATACTCTGAAAGGTAAACGACATACGCACCAAGGAGATAGAGGTGCCGGGCGTAAACATTCATCTGTTGGCCGCCCTGGCCTACCGTTGATGGAATAAGATGAGGCACAGACACACCCAACAATACTCGTTCACTCTTTAACATTAGTCCACTGCCAAAATTGAATTTAGATTCTTTAGTAAAAGTAAACGAAGGATCATTTTGATCAAGGGGATTAACTTGATTCGGATCATTTTGTAGTGATACCATTCCCGTCAACAATCCAAATGACAAAACATAGTCGCGGAATTCCAGTTTGTAGGAATACATAGCGTTTATTTCTGTACTTCGGGTATCTCCGATTTTATCTTGAACCACCATTACCCCCGCCCCAACTTTGTTTTGGTACAAGGACATGTGGCTGCTGAAGTTAATCATGGTAGGATTACCATCGAAGCCCGCCCATTGCTTCCGGTAACCTACTACTGCATTTAACTTATTATTAATGCCCGTGTAAGCTGGGTTCAGCAATACAGGATTGTTGAGATACTGGGCGTAAATCGGATCTTGTTGTGATTGACCGATCAGGTAAGTCACCAGTAAGATTGCGGTAAGAAATAGTTTTTTCATAGTCATCTCCGTAAGGAAAAGTATCCCGTTTTAAATGGTATGCCACTGCTAAAATCCATGCGATAGAAGTAAGTTCCAGGTGGCAACACTTCACCATTGGTTCCCAACCCTTTAAAGGCAATTGAACTGTTGTTGTAATTTTCTGCATCATATACTACATCTCCCCACCTGTTAAAAATGCGCACGCGGTTTTGCTTGGTTTCAGTCAACAGGTCGATGTACTCTAAATAAAGAGTTTCATTTAACCCATCGCCATTGGGCGATATCGCATTGTACACAACTACCTCTCCAGAAACCCGGATCAATAATTCTCCTTCGGTGCAGTTTTTAGCCAGGTCGCAGATTTCCACGTTAATGGTTTCATCTCCGGCAAAAAGTTTGCCCTGATAATCCAGAATGAGATTATTGTTTTCAATCACTGGAGTTATCCCGCTGACGAGAGTCGTTTGTAGTATTTCGAAGGAGGACAAGTCCACATCATTATCCTTATCGCTGAAAAGTTCGGCAAGTGGTACTGTTGCTTTCCCTTGTACGGAAGTTCGTATTGGTTTATCTTCAATTATCGGAGGGTTGGTGGAACAAATAGTAGCTGTTACTAATACTGACTCGGACAAAGTGCTAAAACAACTATTTGAATTTTTAACAACCAGCGAGTAACTATTGGTTTCACTCACTATTATTTCTTGTGAAGTGGCACCATTAGACCAGGTGTAACTGAAACCAGCGGGACCGGTTAATGTAACTTTCTCACCTGCGCAAAAGTTAGTAGCCCCTGATGCAACAATGATCGGTTTTGCCGGAATGGGATCAACCACTATAACAATTGCATCCGAAGCAGTACTGGTACAACCAGCAACGGTTGTCACCTGAAGTGAGTAGGAGCCAGCAGCATTTACCGTAAGTTGTTGTGTTGTTTCTCCGGAAGACCACTTGTACGAATTAAATCCTACGGGACCAACCAATGTTGTCGTTTGTCCTTCGCAAAATTTATTTGTCCCTACCATCGTAACAGAAGGTTTTGCTGTGCCACCTATTACCACAAATGGATCAGAGGTGGCAGTGCCACATCCACCGGCATTTGCAATGGTAACGGTGTAGCTGCCAACTGTTGAAACAGTAATTTGTTCTGTGGTTTCACCTGTCGACCACAGATAACTGGCAAAGCCAGTTGGGGCAGCGAGTATGACCGTTCCTCCACATAATGCAGCACTGCCTGTTGTTGATATTGTTGGTTTTGATGGTGGTGATTCAACAGATACCGTTACCACATCTG
>JANNSS010000180.1:0-14456 GCA_031402955.1 Saprospiraceae bacterium | reverse complement strand
TTTTTGAAAATCGGCTGGAAATACGACTGTATTCAACAGGAGATTTAAGGAAAGCTTTTTTCATCGGGCGGCCTTCGAGGTCGAAGTATCCATCATGTTTTCCGCTGTTGTAGCGGATGGAATAATGCTCCGTAGAACCTGATAAATAATTTGCTCCGATCAGTTTTCCGATACCTAATGGTTTGCCCTCAACGTATTTACGCTCGTAAACAAGTTTGTACGAATCTCCTTTCTGAATGTGATAGAAGTCTACTGACCAGCCAAGCGCGTCTTCCATTGCGGAGATCAATTCTACTGGAAGATTTTGTTCTTCCATACTAGCCCAAAGGGATTGATCAATCACACCGCCTGCAGTTTCAATTCTGACTTCAGTCTCGCGTTCTATCACCTCCACACGGATGCTATCTCCGAGATGGAATAGAATCCTGCGATATGGATCCGGCTCATACACGAGAGCTTGCACGGTGGAGTCTGCGAGGTCTGTGACAATCGTCAGTTCTTTACCTGCCCGGATAGAGCGGAAAGGAAATATGGAGCTCGCCGCCCGGATCAGTTGATCGATTTTAAAATATTCGACACCCCGGCTTGACAGCAGGTTGCCGAGCATGTCATTCGGTTTGATAAGGAGTTTTTCAAGTCCCACAAGGCCCAGGTCCCACTGCAGGAACTGTTCGCAATGTTGCTCACAAGCTGTTTGTTCGGCTGATTGAGACTTAAAGTCCCGATTGATGGTCTTCGCTACATTGAGGGCGACGGCTGTGCTCAGGATAAGCAGCACAGAAATGGCATACCTTGTGAGATGAGTCCTGGTCAATGGCTTAATTTTGTCGCAAGATAGATTAATACTCTTTAAAGGAGAGCTTAAGGAAATGTTAAGAAAGGAACAAATAAGGACGTTAAGGTGTGGAAATCAACTTATTGAGGTGTCAAAGCCTTTGGTGATGGGGATTATTAACGCCACGCCGGACTCTTTCTACGAACAAGGCAGAACCAATCATTCAATCGAAAAAGCACTGGAAATGGCCTCCCGGATGGTGGACGAAGGTGCTGCTATACTCGATATCGGAGGGATGTCAACTCGACCTGGCGCGATAGAAATACCACTCGGAGAAGAACTTGAGAGGTTACTCCCTGTTATAGAAGCGATACATGCTGGTTTTCCGGGATCTGTGATTTCTGTGGATACATACCGTGCCAAAGTTGCAGAAGAAGCCATAAAGGCCGGAGCTACCATGGTCAACGATATCTCAGGTGGACAATTGGATCCTGAACTCCTAGGGATTGTGGCAAATCGTCAGGTGGCTTACATTGCAATGCATATGAGGGGCACTCCTGAAAATATGGTTCAACATACAGATTACCATGATGTTGTAAGTGATATCTTAAAGTATTTTGTCAACAGGATACAAGTGCTTGAAAAGGCAGGAATAGAGGAGGTGCTTCTTGATCCTGGTTTTGGATTTGCCAAGACTATGACGCAGAACTACCAGTTGATTGACAGGCTTGGCATATTTGGGCTTTTAGGAAAACCCCTGTTGATAGGGCTGAGCCGAAAATCAACCTTATCGAAGACGATCGGAAGGAATGTTGAAGAAACACTTGAGGCCACTACTTCATTGCACATGATTGCACTGCAAAATGGTGCATCGGTTTTAAGGGTTCACGATGTCAGGCCGGCTATGGATGCCATCGCAGTTCACAACCAACTTGTTGCTTCAAGGGTTAATTAAAAAATAAAAGATTGATACATACATCAATGCAACGCATTATTTAACGTTATTGGAGAAGTAATGGAGCATGCAGACCAGGAGATACAACAACCGGAAGAAAAAAAGCGAAAGCGTTTTTTTCTCTGGGTTGGTCGTATAGTATTGTCGCTGATCCTATTTAATGTGGCGATCATCCTGCTTGTTCATTTTCCTCCGATACAACGCTGGGGTCTAGGCAAGTTAACATCCTCCATTAGCCGTAAACTGAATTCAAGAGTCAGTATCGAAGGGTTCACGTTAAATCCGATCTCTGATCTTACACTACGCAATATCCTGATCTATTCTCCCGAGCATCCTTCAGATACACTCCTGTATGCTGAACAATTGCATGTGGATTACAAACGTATATGGGACATCTTATATCGCAGGATTACGATTACCCAGCTTGGTATAGAAACAGGGATGCTCAACATCCACAGGGTCGCAGGAGATAGTCTTACAAATCTCGACCTGGCTCTATTGCGATTGATGCCTCCAAGGGATACGACAAAAGGGGATTTTGTCCTTGATCTTAAGACAGTAAATGCCAAATCATTAAGTGTTCGTATGGATGATGAGTCCAATGGCTCACTGATGAGTCTTTATTTCAAACGAGCAGATATCGAATTGGATACCCTTGATCTCATCGGCAAGTTTGTTGATATCGGAGATCTTGATCTGGATGAGCCACGGATCAGCATGATCACCAGGTTGCCGTTGGTTGAAATCAATAAAATGCCTGCATCTACCAGTAGAACCTGGAGTATGGATGTTGATTTTATCAGGATTACAAATGCTCAGATCATTACCGACAACAGAACTAAACCTTTAAATTTTTATCCTAACGGAAGAGGGATTGACTATGCCCACATGTTTTTGGAAGATGTGGATATTGCGATGGACTCCCTACAGGTTCGTGGATGGGCGTTTACGGCCAAGAATATTGACATGCATATTTTGCATCAAAACGGATTTGAAATCAACACCCTCGCCGCAGACAGGGCTACCATCTCAAAAGATGGTATTATACTCGATGCTTTAAAAATCAAAACAGAGCAGAGTGAAATTGATAATTCTGTTTCCTTGTTATTCTCAGGTTACAAGGATTTTGCTTCATTTGTCGATTCGGTTAAACTTGATTTGCCTGATGCCAATATTCAGCTCAATATCAATGACCTGCTATCCATTGTACCTGGCCTGCAAAGTGTTGACTTTTTTAATGACAATGCAGCTAAGGATATTACGCTACAGGGTAAAGTGTCCGGCAACATCAACAGGTTAAAGATTAAGAATCTGAATGCCAGCCTGGGTGCGCTGAGTATCACCGGCGATTTTCGCTCACGTGACCTCGTCGTCAATGGAGCACAGTTGATTAGCCTGCACCTCGAGAAATCTGCTTTCAGCTCTGCAGCCCTGAAAGGTATTTTCCCAAAGATGAATATTCCACCGATCCTCGATAAGCTGGGACAGATCAGTTTTTCCGGTGACTTTGATGGATATCCAGATGACTTCGTTGCCTTTGGTGCCTTCAATACATCACTTGGTATAGTGACGCTTGATATGAACCTGAATATCGCTTCAGGCATTGCGGATGGAAAATATTCAGGCAGAATAGCACTCGAAGATTTTGATCTCGGCCGATTCACGGGCAATGCTGATTTGGGACGCGTGACCATGTCAGGAAGGGTCATCGAAGGCGTTGGCCTCGCTTCCCAAACATTATACGCGGATATTACTGCCCAGTTATCCTCCCTTGGCTACAAAGGGTACATCTATCATGATGCCCGAGTGGATGGGCAGGTGACTGGAAAACTTTTTAACGGAACATTGGATATCAATGATCCCAATATGGATATGCATTTTGAAGGGACGGTGGATATGCGAGACAGTTTACCCCGGCTTGATTTCATTACAAGAATTGATTCCATACATTTTTGGGAACTTGGCCTGACGAAGGAACCTATGACCTTACAGGGTTTCCTTGATGTTGACTTGTTAGTCGGAAAGTTTAACCAGATAGAAGGAGCTGTCCTCGGAGAGAATATTGTTTTGACGATCAAAGATGTGGATTACGATCTTGACAGCCTTTATTTGAATGCCTCTAAAGATTCTCTTTCAACAGACAGGATTTTTACACTTCAATCTGATATTGTATCCGGTAGGGTATCCGGTGAATTTGACCCATTTCTCCTTGTAGGCCAATTGCAACACTACCTCCATGACCAATATCCAAGAGCTATTGAGATGCCTGCAAAACCACGAAAGCCAGAAGTCATACAACGACTCAAATGGGATCTGGAAGTGCATGACAGTAAGGATTGGTTTGACCTTGTCGGCGTCAAAAATCTTCGGGTAAAAAATGCCTCTACCCAGGGGACCCTTGATTTACTGGGAAATGCAACAAGTGGTGTTCTGTACCTACCGGAGTTGCATTATGACAATGTTAATGCTTACGGCGCGACCATTACATTTACCGAGTCAAATGGTGTGGCAGGCGTTGATCTCGAACTGACCGCTGCGGATTTGAAGGAAAGTATGTTTTTCGAAGATGTATTTATCAAGGGGTCTGCTACGGATGATAGTGTGAAAGTCAATTTCAAAACGGACCAGCTCGCAGATATTGTGAGTAAACTTGACCTCGACATCACCGCTAGTCCGGAAGGGGGTAACTGGAGTCTCTCTTTCAATCCGATCACACTATCCATGTTTGGTGATGACTGGAATATCCCTGATGGAAATAAAGTAGAAATCAGAAAGAATGAATTCACCCTCGAAAATTTTGAATTGTACTCCAGCAGCCAGAAAATTATTCTTGATGATATAGATAACAAAGGCATTGAGGCCTATGTCACCGGATTTGACATCAGCTACCTCAACGAAATCTGGATCAATGATAAATTTGATTTTTCAGGACTATACACGCTTGACCTTGAAGTTGATAATCTGTATGATATCCAACAGATGGAGATTGATCTGAGCCTGCCAGCATTGAAGATCAACAATGTGCCTTACGGAGAGCTGATCCTGACGGCAAGCATGAAAGATCCAAAGGATTCGGTTCGACTCAACGTTTACCTTGCTAACAATGAGACTTCACTTATTGGAGTTGGGGCTTACCTGCCTCCGATCAATTCGATTCCCAAGGACCAGCAGAATTACTTGCGCCTTGATCTCACAGCCACTGATTTTCCATTGGACTTTCTTGAATTTTTACTGGGTGGAAACATCAGGGATACAGAAGGCTCCGTTGATATGAAACTCAGTCTGACAGGCAAGACTAATGCACTCAACCCGAATGGTGGAGGAAGAGTATTTAATGGAAGTACAACGATTGATTACCTGGGAGCCGCTTATTCTTTTCATGACCAGCCGTTCACCATAACGCCCACCACAATTGACCTGTCAGGTACTGTGTTGTATGATGTGTTGGGTAATACAGCTACCGTGCAGGGAGGTTTGACGCATCGCTATTTACGTAACCTCGGATTGAATGCGACGTTGACGTCTGATAAAATATTGGGATTGGATGTGACCTCTGAAGAGAACAATGTTTTTTATGGGAAGGGTATAGGGTCCGTTTTCGCAACCTTCTCCGGGACAGTGGCCAATGCGAGAATGGTCATCAATACGACGACAGCAAAAGGAACACACATTTTTATTCCTCTGTCAGGTGGGGCTGATCAAACGGATAGAGACTTTGTCATTTTTCTGGAAAATGGAATCCTTCCGATCGCTCCCTTAACTCAAATCGGTGTTGGTGGGATTGATCTGGAACTGAATATGACGATCACAGAAGACGCCATCGTTGAACTCATTTTTGACGAAAACACGGGTGAGGTCATGCGAGGTGAAGGTAACGGTAACCTACGTATATCAATGAATCGGCTAGGCAATTTCTCTATGCAGGGCAATTACAAAATTGAACGTGGAGATTATTTGTTTACCAATTTCAGGGTGATCCGAAAGCCATTTGAATTGAAGCAAGGCGGAGAGATCATATGGGACGGAGATCCATACGATGCTACCTTGAATGTTCAGGCAAAATATAAGGACCTTGAAGCACCTGTATACAACCTCATCTCTGAGTACATTACAGATGTGGAAGCCCAGAAGGATTTGTATGAGCAATCGAAACAACGCACTAAAGTTGATTTGAACATGACGCTGACAGGTTCGCTGCTCCATCCCGACATTGCCTTTGATATTGCTTTTCCTGAGCTGACAGGTGTACTCAAAGGATATACAAATTCCAAGATGACAACGCTGAGGGCAAATGAGAATGCGATGCTTCAACAGGTGGTGGGTTTGCTCATCACTCGGTCATTTCTACCTACGACTTCAGGAACTGCTTCAGGGATGCTATTGACGGAAGGCATTGACAACACGTTGAGTGAGTTGATTTCCTCTACGTTGTCCGGATACCTTGGTGGTCTCCTGGGTAATTTAATTCCAACAGGTGAAGTATTGTCGGACATTACCTTTCAGATGAACCTTGACCTGCCGATCACACAAGGAGCTACATCTGATCAGCTCAATCCACTTGAAGATCCGTATGCCACGGTCGTGGAGTTTGATCTTCCGCTTAAGTTTTTTAGTGACAGGCTCGAGGTGTCGGTTGGGGGCGACTATGTGACAGGTGCGACTATTGGTGATGCCTCCGAATACCTGGCAGGTGACGTGACGTTTGGGTACAAACTGACTCCTGACGGTAGGCTTAAAATCCGGGCGTTTAATGAAAATACAGTGACTGTGCAGGGTAGGAAAAACAAGGTCGGTCTTGGCCTTACATACCGAAGGGAATATGATAGTTTTCCTGAACTCCTTGGGAAAAAGAAGAAGGCCAAATAGCCTGTTTCCAGAAAAGGAAGAGGCGATACTTGCCCCAAAAGGAAGATGAACAATTTAAAACGAGAGGGCCGTTGCAGGAGTTTGCTTCTGCAACCACCTAGATACCTACCGAAATACGCTAGAGAATCCTCTTTGGAATTCTCATTGTTGCAGGAGCAAACAGTTCGACTTCGCTCACCGCACCGCTCCTGCAACGGCGTATCAATCCATGTATAAGGCCAGCCCTTTAAGATAGTGGCCTTCCGGATGGAATATAGAGACAGGATGATCAGGGCCTTGTCCTAGTTCATGCACGACTCTGGCCAGTCGTCCTGACTCGATAGCCGCTGCGACGATGGTATTATGGAAAAGTGGTTTGTCAACCACTTGTGAACATGAGAACGTAAACAGCATACCACCTTTCTTGACCCTGGCCATGGCCATCATATTGAGACGCTTGTAGGCTTGTACAGCATTGTGGCGTTTACTGAGGCTTTTGGCAAAGGCGGGTGGATCGACGATGACGATATCAAACATCATATCTGTATTGTCCAGCCAGGTCAGCACATTGTCTTTGATCGATTCATGCGTGCCATCAAAAGAATTGATGGTGAGATTTTTTTCAAGCAATTCGAGTGCGCCGGCAGAAGAATCTATCGAGACAACATGCTTAGCTCCACCTTTGAGTGCATACACTGAAAAGCCTCCTGTGTAGCAAAAGCCATTGAAGACTTCTTTTCCGAAAGCATATCTGCGGATCAGTTCGCGATTCTCTCGCTGATCGAGAAAGAAGCCTGTCTTTTGTCCTGTCTCCACATCGATAGAAAACGCAACTCCCCCTTCATGTACAATCAGTTCGCCAGGTGATGCGCCCTGTACCCATGCATCGGTGATGCGATGCGCGAAATTTGAGGGTAGTGCGTCTTTGCTTTTAGAGTATACTGCGATGATCGGGATCGAAGGAATCCTGGTCAGTGCTTTTGCAATATCGGGGAGGGCTTTGTACATGCCGATCGAATGAGCCTGCACCACCGCGACATGGCCATAGATATCTATGATTAATCCAGGCAATTGATCACCTTCACCATGTACGAGTCGGAAGGTGTCGGTGTAGCCTTCCATCCTGATACCGAGGGCAGTCCTGCATTGTGCAGCTTCTTCAAGCCTGGTCTGCCAGAAAGCAAGGTCAGTAGTTACTTCTTCGAAAGCCAGCAAGCGGATCGCCAGGCTGCTATCCTGATAATGTCCTGTACCCAGTACCTGGCCTCTTGAATCCTGGACTACGACGGTTTCCCCATCCGCCAGGCCTTCTGTCCCCGACAGTATAGCGCGTGAAAAGATCCAGGGATGACGGCGGAGGACAGATTGCTCTCGGCCTTTATGAAGTTTGATGATTTGCATGGGAGGCAAAGGTACTTCTTCCAATCCTGATCATGATTGTATCAGGGTTCAAGGCCAGAAATGCTGGAAATCAGGTTGGTCGGAGGGATACATTGAATCCATGGTTTGTCAATTTATCCGCTACGGCGGCAGAGATGATTGGCACCAAAAACCAAAGTCCCTCGATTAAGTGCACTTAGTTTTCAAATGGCAAGATACTTGTATAAAAGCAAAAGCGGTTTGAGTTCGCACCCCAACCGCTTTTGCTTTTATACAATGTTGTACTGAATTTTTTATTTTCTCGGCTCAGTTTTGTTAAACATATATCGGGCAATTTTCCATTCACCGTTCAATTTTTCAAAGACGAAAAGTTCCCTGTTTGCCTCAGGAATGGTATCACCTGTTTCATGAATAAGCGTAGTTCCTTTTGAACTTGTTACTGCAAATGCCATGTTTCCTTCCACCTGAATCTCTTCAATGAAAAACTTGATGCTCAGCTGAATTTGGGAAAAGACATATTCGTAAGATTTCAAGATACCTTCAGAACCAATTCCTGAAGGTGCTTCTGTTGGCATAAAAATCCCATCCTTTGTGTAAAGGGCTTGAGCTAATTTTGCATCAGAGGTGTTCAGTGACTTTTCATATTCGTTTAGCAGGGCTTCTATTTTTTGTTTTTCTTGTTTTTCCATGATTTCTGTGTTTTCTGTAGAATTAGTAATTGATGCTGTGTTTTCTTTTTGATTGCATGAAGCCATTGTTCCAATTACCCATGCAGCAATAATAAATCGCTTCATATTAGTTTACGTTTTGTTTAATCCAATCATTCAGTGTGACGAAGTCTTCTGTTGCAATTTCTTTAGCCAATTGAATCCTCTCGTCAGCATTCTCCCCCATGTATGTAAGTGCCTCAAAGTATGCCAACATCTGGGCAATTTCTCCTGCTCCTTCAAAAAAGTTGGAGAACACTTCCGTAGGAACCTGGTTGAAGCTGTAAGCCTTACCATTTGCCTTAAATATTTCCAAAACATCATTGAAGCTGTTCAATTCGGTAGCCAATGATAAATAGCTTCCGTTACCCACCTTTGCAGGATTTAAAAACGCTCCTGCTACTACTTTTCCCAAGTCGTTAATGTCTGCCATGTGGATTACTTTCTTACCAGGGTCGATAGGTAATGTCCAACCAATAGACCCATCTTGTTGCTGTTGAGCCGCTAATTGTCCAGTGAAGTTTTGAAAGTAAAAAGGTGGCTGAACAAACGTATAGTTTGCGAAACCTGCATTCTTTACCAATTCATCAACTTTTGCTTTTCCCGTAAAATGAGGAACATCAAATTGTCCATTACTTATTTTCTCTACGTTTGGCAGTGTTGACCAGATGAAGTGATTCACATTAGCTTTTCTTGAAGCCTGCACAGCAATTTTTCCTTGTGCCAATTCATCTGCTCCTTCCCAAAAATTGGTTACCACAAATACACCATGAGTGTCTTTTAAGGCATTTGTTAATGATTCAAGGTCTGTTAAATCCCCTTGTACCACCTCGTGAGCGCTGCCAACATATTTATCAGGGTTTCGTGAAATAGCTCTAACTTTAAAAGAACCTTCTTTTATTAAAGCGTTAACTACCCCTGTACCTTGTAAACCGGTCGCACCAATAACCGCAATTATTTTCTTTTCCATCTTAAATCAAATTTTAAGTTTAACAACACAAAATTCAGAAAAGAACTCTTGGTGCGCCTATAAGGTAGTTTAAGAAAGAACCTTAATGTAGATTAAGATTTGGAGATATTCTTCCGGATAGTGCTGAGAAACTCCGGGGTTACGCCCAGGTAGGAGGCAATCTGAACATTAGAGATTCGATTAAACAATTGTGGGTGCTTTTTTGAAAATTCTAAATATCGTTCTTCTGCCGTTGAACTAATGTTTTGAAGTATACGATTCTGTAAGCTTACCATGGCATTTTCTGCAAGAACCCTAAATATTCTATTGAATTTGGGATGATCTACATACAGTTTCCACTGATCTTCTTTTTTGATTTGGAGAATAACTGAGTTCTCTATGGCTTCTATGTAAAGTCGACTTGGTTCTTCAGAATGGAAACTGCCTATATCTCCGATCCACCAATTTTCAATTGCAAACTGAAGATTATGTTCTTTTCCATTTGGATCTACCATGTACATTTTGAAGCAGCCTTCTACAACAAAGGTGTTGTGTTTACAAACATCTCCCTCCTGAAGAATAAATTGCCTGCGTTTAACTTTCCGCTCTTTGAAAACTTCTTCCACTACAGATTTTTCTCCTTCATCTAAAGGAAGAATATTGTTGAAATAGTCTATTAGTGGTTCTGTCGTCATTTTTCAAATTCGCTACAACACAAGGATGTAGGCATTGGCGATTCAAGGTAGTTATCTTTCAAGTTGTCGTAATGCTGTCAAAGTAAAATTATTCGAATATCTTCAAATCCGCTATTGACTGCATCCAATGGTATCATCTGTATTCAGTTTAGTATTCCCGAACCAAAACCTCTGTCGGCATACCTAACTCTTCATTCAGCCTTCGAATCATGTCAAGTGTTCATTTTCTCTTCTTATTTAAAATTTCACTACCGCGACTTTTAAGTCCCAACGCAGCTGCCAGATCTTTCTGTTTATACCCTAGCTGCTCCATGCGAAATTTTATAGCTTCAATTGGATCAGGAAAATCTATCCGAGCCTTCTCCTGTTCATAGTTGTCAATGAGAAGCGAAAGCAACTCAAGTTTATCTCCTTCCTTTGGGTTCCTTGTCGCGATTACGCTCACCAGCCAAAGACAAGGAATGTTCCCAATATGGGAGCATTATTTTTTAAGGGGTTCCTGGGATCGGCGTGTATTTGGATCAGGCTATGTTCAATTCTCCCTTTCTTGCGGCTAATTCCCTTTTGATTTCATTTGCTTTCGCTTCGGTTAAGTCATAATTCCACATTACCCACATGGCCACCAACGTACCCAAAATAGGCACGCCGGAGAAAAATATCCTTAACCCGGTAACTGCTCCCTCCACCTGCGTTTCTGCACCCGCTTCAAAACCCACCAGGGACATGATAACACCCGTTAATAATCCTGCTATAGCAAAACCAAACTTTACCATCCACCAGTAAATGGCGCCAAAAATTCCCTCTCGTCGTTTACCCGATGTCAGCTCATCCATATCGCAAACATCCGCCGTCATCGACATCATCATGGTAAACAAACTACCGATACCAAAGGAGAAGAAAGGCAAAGCAAACAAGAACATATAGGGCTTACCCGGAATGAAGAGAAACCAAAGCAGTATATATCCAAAAATAGAGATGCCCTGGCAAATTAAAAAGGCCGTCTTTTTCTCCATTTTTTTTGATACCCACGCCACTGCGGGGATTACAATAAACGTAGTGCCTAGTGCACCTAAACTTCCAAAAAGGGTAGGCCAGATGCCTGCGGCTTCAGCACTGCCGCTAAAAAGATAGTACACTACAATAAAAAACGTAAACCCGGCTACCGTGTTAAACGAATTAAAAATTAAGAACGTCGCAACACAAAGCTTTCGGAAGGGCTTAATCACCAAAGCTTGTTTGAAGCTAAGAAGAATATCCAGCAAACTGGCTCTAATTGTTCTAAGTGTCACTGGCTTCAAACGATCATCATTTAGTGTAGACTTGCTCTTGATAAAGATGGCTGGGATCATGGCCAATAGCATACATGGAACTCCTACCCAATACGCCAGACTTCTGGTAGCCGTATCGGCATTGGGAAACCATTCCGGATCGTACATAATGACCCAGAACCAGGGGGCAATAACCCATGCCCATTGTCCAATCCATTGCGCAATCGCCATGATATCGGTTCGCTCACGAAAATCATCACTCATTTCATAGCCCATGGCTACATAAGGAACACTAAAAATCGATAATCCGATATAGAACACAAATGACCACAAAAGGAAAAAAATGAAATTAAAGGTTACCCCATTCTCCCTGTATAATTGCCACATGACTACATAGGAAATACCCATGATGATAGCTCCTATAAACACATAATGTCTTCGCCTTCCCCATTTAGACCGGGTATTGTCAGAAATGTAACCCATGATTGGGTCGATAAAAGCATCAAATATTCTGGGAAGAAAAAAGATAATCCCCCACATCCATGGCGGAAAACCCAGGTCCTGAACTAATACAACCATGAAAATACCCAAGGCAGCCGGAAACATTTGGTTAGCCAACATACCTAATCCGAAGGCTATTTTTTGCCCCATCGGAACCAAGTCTTTTTTATTTAAAGCAGTATCTGACATGTTTAAAGAATTATAGGGTTACCATGACAAGGATTTGATTGCCACATTTTCCTATACTTTAGGGCGCTTCTAATAACTACCATTATTGAGGTTAGATTTTATATAAATGGTTGACAATCAAAATGGCTCACTTTTCCTGTTGAGGTTATTAGCGGCGCCCTTTAGCATCAATGATAATCCTTTTTTGTCATTTTTAAGCCTAATTTCAAACGGCTCAACTTCCGCTGCCGGACAAGAATTAACGAATGGTATTGATCCATAATCCACGGTAAAGCCAGGCGGAAAGTAAATCCCGGATAGGCAAACAAGAAGCAAGGAATATATATCCCTCCATTAGTTCTTCATCTTAATCACCCTCACTGGGACCTGAACATCCTTCCATAAAGCTTCTGCATTTCCCTCATACGTTTTTGTAATAGGCATTCCATCACGGGTTAACCCCTTAAAGACACCCTGATCTACCAAATCCCAAATAACATATTTCGCCTGTGATTGCAGGTTGATCAATCCAAAATGATTTTCAGAACCCATTGGATTGGCACTATCCTTCCATTGTTCATCAAAAGCTT
Organism: Saprospiraceae bacterium; assembly: GCA_031402955.1. GTDB lineage: Bacteria > Bacteroidota > Bacteroidia > Chitinophagales > Saprospiraceae > Opimibacter. The sequence goes on along the minus strand of JANNSS010000180.1, from coordinate 1,623 downwards.
CAAAATAAAAAAGAGAGAGGCCCTGGCTTTCTGTCCATTCCCTCATGAGTTTATAATACAAAGCTGATTTGTATTCATCCGCTGCTTTTGATCCGGCAGGTCCAAACAGCTCATTCGATATGGTAGCCCAGCCTGTTTCGCCAATATGAATCTGCTTTTCTACACCCACAGATTTCATAAACTTCAGGACACTGTAATATTGTCCGATAGCAAAATCCCTTGCCCGTATGATGGCTGCCTGTATTTTCTCCTGTTCAGTCAGCTGGGCTTCACTCTCCAGCAGTCCCCAGAAGTCAGGGTTGTAATGGGTATCAAGCATTGGGTAGGTATGCATTGAAATATAATCCACTGCCTTCATCAACTGCGTTAACGCTTCGACGTGGTATTCGTCACCCCCACCACCCCATGATGCAAAATTATCTGAACATGTAATCCATATGTTTGCAGGTAATTTATTCTCCCTTTTTAAATTTTGTAAGTGGTTCACCCATTTCAAAATTATATCCGGTTGTACATAATAGCTCGCGGCCCATTTTACCATCGCTTCGTTTCCAACTGCAATAATCTTTATAATATCCGGATACGCATTGGTCAATCTTACCGCTTCTTCAATTTCTATAGCATTTTGCTCACTTTCTGTTGTATGATCAGGTGACAGTGATGAGAAAGCGTTTTTACAATTAATCCACGCGCCTAGCATCACATACATTTCAAAATTTGGATCTTGTAACTTTAATGCCCGTATGGCTTCCAGTATCGTAGAAATTTCAAAATGCACATCATAGGTTCGTATCACCTTGATATTCATGGCTGATAATATTCTTAAATCTTCCATAATTTCCTCCAGGGTAGGCTGAACACTTCTTGAGATTGCTCTAAATCCGCTATAACAGATTGCCGGATACTTCGAATTGCCCAATATATCCTTTGCGGTGATTTCCTTTGCAGGGACCTGGTCTGTTGTTTCGCTAATCCTGTCAAAATATATATTCAGTCCGGTCAACGTTGCACTATCAGCATACGCATCAAACTGATGTACTTGTTTTAATTTGTAATAAGCGGTACGTGGAAATAACGGATATAAGCCTTTAGCATTGGGAGCGCCTTTAGCACAAACACCGAACCACTCCTCATTCATATTGTTTTGCGCTTCTGCAAAGTCAGTCTTATAGCCACCATTGCTCCAGGAAGCATTCGTATCGTGAATCTCTAAATCCCGGGTCTGCGCAAACTTCCACCAACCGTCGCTCCATTGAAAAGTAAATCCTCCAATACAATTACCACCTTTCCCCAGACCTGCTGCGTTTTCATAAATTTCCCTCCAATTTGCAGATAGAACATCGGCTTGTGCCTCCTGATCTTCCTTTTGGGTAATAGCATTAAAAGCATCTGAACCAAATTCTGTAAATAAGACAGGTTTACCATATTCCTTCTTCACTCTCTCAAAGACATCCCCAAAGGAAATACCGCGATACACATTTATGCCTAAAATATCCACATCCTTGCATTCCCGGGCTATCAGATCCAGGTATTGCAAGTCTCCGTTACAAAGTGCAACCGGATGCGCAGGATCAATGGCTTTCATCGCTACTGCGGCCTCATTAAATAATGTGTATAAGGATC
>JANNSS010000179.1:0-9877 GCA_031402955.1 Saprospiraceae bacterium | reverse complement strand
TTCAATATCCTCATCACCTCCTCCTTCCTCCTTCTCGACACAGGTACACTTTCCCCATTCTGCAGCCATAAAAATCCATCGCGATCCATCCTCGATACATATTTCATATTGACCAGATGAGATTTATGTACACGTACAAATCCATAGTCTGTCAGAATAGACTCATAATCTTTCAAGGTATGAGAGACCATCAGTGGTTTTGATCCATCAAGGAAAAAACGGGTGTAGTTGCTTTCGCCTTCACAACGAATGATTTCAGATGGGAGGTAAAAGAAAACGCCTTCGGAAGTAGAAATAGCGAGTCTGTATTCATCCGCTTCTGGCTTCTGGACATTTTCGATCAGATTATGAACCAGGTCATGCCTGGTCTGCTGTGATAAGTTACGTCGTATGATATGCCTGTTGAGCGCATTCTGGAGTTCAAGGATATCGAGGGGCTTGAGTAAATAATCAAGGGCACTAAAACGGATGGCCTTGATCGCATACTTATCATACGCGGTGGTAAAGATTACATCAAAATCCCAGGTGCCTGCCTTGTTGAGAAAGTCAAACCCGTTCATACCCGGCATTTCGATATCCAGCATGACCAGTGTTGGATGAAAATCACCCAATATTTGCAATGCTTTGGCAGGATCCTGCTCAGTGCGTATCTCATGCGCGAGCGGCATATACTTGCCAATCAGCACGGCCAGGATATTGCAGGCTGCTTCCTCGTCATCCAGTATCAGGATTCTAATCATTCAATCACTGTCCTTTTTCAGGTTATTTGTCCAATATAGGAATTACTAATTGCACCCGTGTTCCATCCGGGTTTCCATTTATATCGATGAGGTCAGTGATCGTGATGGCCGTCTTTGGAAAATTGCTTTTCAACAACTCCATCCGGTTGCCTGAAAGCTGTCGGCCTTTTGATTTGTGTGTACTGCCACCCAGTCTACCCAGGCGCAACTCCTCTGCCTTGGCACGACCGATTCCATTGTCTTCTATGATCACTTCAAGGTAACCTGGAATTTTTTCAGCGATCGTCAGTTTCAATGCTTTATTGCCTTCCTTATTGCGCAGGCCATGCCATATGGCATTCTCCAGGTGCGGCTGGATCAGCATTGGAGGTATGGTGATTTCCTCATCATCCAGATCATCATCTATCGTCATCACATAATGCATATCATTTCTAAACCTGAGTTTTTCAAGGGAAACAAACAAGGAAAGTACTTCAAGCTCCTCGTGAAGTGAAACCTCAGCCATATCGGAATGCTCCAGGACTAAGCGAAGTAATCTTGAAAACTGTGACAGATAGGTGTAAGCTTCTTCAATCTTTCCAGTGACAATACATTCCTGGATAGCATTCAGACTGTTGAATACAAAATGGGGGTTCATCTGCGCACGCAATGCCTTTGATTCAAGGTCAGAAATCTGACGAGCAACCAACAGTTCCTTCCTCACTTTTTGAATACGGCCGTTGAAGAAGGTCCATATGGCGGTCATCATCACCAATCCGATCAGGATCATAAACCACCATTGTTTCCACCAGGGAGGACTGATTCGAAATTGAATCGTTCCAGGGAAGGCATACCATTTGTATCCATCAAAAGCCTCTACCTGCAAACTATAGGTAGCCGGATCAAGATTGAAATCAACTAAAGACAGGGTTGATGGAGCAGACCATTCAGCATCCCCTTTTTTTGACAACCGGTATCTGAACAATACCTCATCTGCAACCATGATGTCATTGACTGCAAATGAAAAACGGATGTTTTGTTGTTTGTAACTGAATTTAAGTTTTTTCCCCGGCATGGCTTCTATTTCCCTTCCTTCAGCATCCCGATAAAAAACATAGACTTTCAGGGAATCTGTTCCAAATTTAATGATAGAGGGATCCACAATGATCAAACCTTTAACAGCTCCGAATGCTATCTTGCCTGAGGCCAATCTTACGGAACTCATCACACTATAATTGACGTTTGTCAATCCCTGTCTTGCACCAATTCTGATGATGTCTCCTGTGGTCGGATCATACTTAAGCAGATTATAATTATTCGTCATCCAGGCCGATCCATCTAGTGCTGCTTCGATGGATTCGATCCGGGGGCTGATGAGGCCTTGACCTTTCACAATATTCCTGATCGTATCACCGGAAGAAATGATAGAAAATCCACTATAGGATCCGATGTAGATATTCCCTTGCTTGCCTTCGGTAATCCCATAAATGCGATTGGTCGGCAAACCATTTTGTTGATTAAAGAATTTCAATCGCCTGTCTGTAAAAGAATAATGCCAGGCCGCACCCCCTGGAGAAGATGTAACCCATAGACCATTGTCAACAGGCAGGATGTCCACTATCCGCTGATGTCGCAGGGGAGCTAGTTCCGGATGATCAGCGAATGTATCAATCTTAAAATCTACCCGGCTGATTCTATACAATCCATCCTCTGTCCCCAGGTACACATAGCCATCTTTGCCTTCGCGTATAACTCTGGTCTTATCAATCGCTTTTCCGTATCCCGGATAATCCAGTGACCTGATTAGTTTCCTGAAAACACCTGTTGGGTTAAAAATAGCGATCCCTTCATGCCTGAGCGCTACCCAAAGATTGTCCTCCTGATCACGTTCTACATAGTACGGCAATAACTTATCGGATTTCAATTTGACGGATGCCGGGAAGGAGATACGGGTAGTATGATTGTGGTCATGATCATGAATGTAGACGTTGTCCTGGGTGCAGATCCACAGTTGTTTGTACCGATCTTCTGCAATGCTGAGGACACGCTGATCGATAATCTCTCCATCGTCCGTTTTGAGATAATTAATATATTCCACATCCGTATTGTGGACATTGGTATAATTTACACCACTGAGGCATGTAATGACTAAATTACCCGAGGAATCAGCCAGGGTATAACCTAAACTATTATCGATGATGGTAGATGGATTGAGCGGATCATGCATGTAATGCGTGTATTGAGTCAGGGAACTATTCAGGCCCAACAGGCCTTCTCCCTCTGTCGTCAAATAGACGCGATGATCTGCTGCCCTTACTATACTATGGATTTGCTCATGCAGATTGTTAAGATGAAAAAATGGTGGGGGGTTGATTTTTCTAACTACATCGGGTTGTTCAAGAGAAACATACAGCAATTCGAATCCCCCTCCTTTCCCGATCAGGATACTTTTTTCATCAAAGCGCGCTGCACAAAGTGCACCCTTGACAGAAATAAAAGCCTCTAGCCTTTTCTCTGTCATATTGATCAACATGACGCCTGCTGATGGAATGACAAGCAGATAACGGTCATGATCAAACGGGCGAACATCCCTGAATCCTCTTCCGGCAATGAGGCTGTCCAGCCAGGGTTGAGCATTCCATTTTAATTCACCCTCCCTCAAAGAATAAGCAGCGGCAGCGGTCATTGCATACATGCTGCCATCTCCATCTTCAATACAAAAATCCACATCCATATCTGGGTTGTCCTCTATAATTAACTGACGCCTGAACTGCCTGTTTTGATCTATACGTACAAGTCCTTTATTAGAACACACCCAAATATGATTACGACTATCATTAAAAAGATAACCAACCTGGTCTGTGGGCATTTCCGGATGGTCCTGCTGGAAATAATATGTGGCTTCCTTTCCGTTAAATCTCACCAATCCATCACTGGTTCCAATCCATAAAAATCCATGTTGATCAAAAACACAGCTCCATGAGGCCAGGGTATTCAACCCCTGTTCGCTACCAAGGTATCGGAAAGAAAGGTGTTGCGTAAAACACCATTGACTGCATCCCACATGTAGGATGATCCAAAGCCATGGTTTATATCTTTTCTGCATATCGCTGGCTTACAAAAGTAGCTATGTTGATGGTTGGTGCCTAGCCATTATATCATCGGACTTTACCGTTCACTCATCTGTAACCTGACTCCAGGATGGCCTTGACCGTATTCTCAACCAATATATCCTTTTAACGAGACATACTTACCGTAATGTAGTTTGCTACCTGTCTCTACTTCAAGACCGGATAAGTTTGAGCGATAATTATAACTGCATGTCCCAATACCCTGACAATACATTCCATCAAATAAAACGCATAGAGTTAGCTATGCAGGTTGCAGAGGTCTGGAGCGCTGAGGTACCTTCCTGGATAAAAAACTATCAACATGACCATATACCGGACATCTGGCAATGGCTTCAATATATATACCTGCCGATGAGACTCAATGGAACTCTATCAGAACCTCATTACATCGCTCCTATACTCAGTCCTTACCTGAATGCTGAAACGAAGTACAGGGAGATCCTTCAACTGGTGATCGAACTGGATGCCATATCCCCTACCATCGAAAAAATCTGAATCTTATGATGCCTCAAAAATTTATTGTCCTCCTCATGCTAGCAGTGTCTTGCCAGCTATCCAGGGCTCAATCCGAAGACCTTGTCTTGATCAGTTCCGGTGGAGGCATGACGCAGTCTGGGTCTTTACTCCTCTCCTACTCGCTGGGAGAACCCTGCATTTCGTATACTCAGTCAGGAGTGCATTGGGTTACCGAGGGCTTTCAACAACCTGGAAATATCAACCTGACCTCGGTTGATATCAATTCAACTTCCGAATATTCCTTCCGGGTGTACCCAAACCCGGTAGCAAACGAATTACATATTGAATCAACAGATCCGGGTCTCTGGCAACTGGTTCAAATAGTCAATGTGCTTGGACAGCCCATCCTCACTGAATCTATTGTCGCTAATGACAAATTGATAATAGACATAACCCGCTTTTCATCCGGGGTATATCTTTTATATATCCTCGACCATACTTCTATACCTGTCACCCAATCTTTTATCAAACTCTAAACCATATCCCTATGAAAACTTACTTAATCCAATGCTGCATCTTCCTTGCATTCGTCGTTAATCTAACTGCTCAAGTTCCACAGGGATTTCAATACCAGGCAGTGATCCGGGACAATACAGGAAACCCATTACTGAATACACCTGTTCAATTCCGGTTTACGCTGGAAAACAATGCCGGCAATCAAATATTCTATCAGGAAACTCAATCCACATCGACCAATGCATTAGGAGGTATCAATCTGGTGATTGGTTCCGGTAATGCATCACAAGGAACCTTTGCATTGACGAACTGGAAGGATGGGGATGTGAGAGTCCGCGTGGAACTTGATCCTGCTGGCGGGCAAAATTTTTCACCTTTTGGCCTCACTACCTTGCAAAGTGTGCCCTATGCGCTGTATGCAGAAAGAGCGGGTAGTCTGGTAGATCAAAATGGAGATGACTGGGGTCCGGAAAATGACCAGGACGAACAAACGCTTACCGTCAATGGAAATCAGTTAGCTATATCAAATGGTAATGCAGTCACTCTACCTACGGGATCTGGTGGTGATAACTGGGGCAGCCAAACCATTGCCACTGAACCTGAACTCACCGGCAACGGAACACTTGGATCACCGCTGGGCATTGCTACTCAAGGCGCATCGAATGGAGATGTGTTGAAATGGAATGGAAATTCGTGGGTCCCTCAGGAAGATAACGGACAAAACTACACAGCGGGTAGTGGTATCGGCATCAATGGAGGGATCATAACTAATACAGGTGATAATGACAACAATGCAACCAATGAAATACAAACGCTATCAATCAATGGGAATGTTGTTTCACTTACCAATGGAGGCTCCATCAATTTACCAACCTATACCGAAGGCACCGGCATCGATATCAATGGAAATACCATTTCTGCAACCAATACACAAGCGCTTTGGAATGCCAATCAATTGCAAAGCCGGAATGTCTCTGCTGCAACACCGACTAATGGACAAGTGTTGAAATGGGATGGAGCAAACTGGGCTCCTGGTACAGATAATGGGGGAAATTATACGGAAGGTACCGGAATCAACATCGCAGGCAGTGTCATCTCAGCAGAAAATACAACAGCACAGTGGAATGCAAATCAACTAAGGAGTTTCAATATTGAGGATGTTGCACCGGTTGGTGGTCAGGTACTAAAATACGGAACCGGTGGATGGTCGCCACAAAATGATAGTCCGAGCTACTGGAGCCCGAATGGAAATGAAATTTATTTTTCCGCGAATGTAGGGATCGGTACGTCCAATCCTACAACTCGTCTACATGTGATGGGTGGCGATATTACGTTAGAGGACCAAACGATAAGTAAGTTTGGTAATTTCACCCTCGAGTTTTCCAGCTCTATAGTTCCACTAGTTGATAACAATCGCAGTCTCGGCAACTCGAACAAGCGATGGACTGCTGTCTGGGCAGCCAATGGAACAATCCAAACATCAGATGCGCGAGACAAAACCAATATTCAATCAATTGAATATGGATTGGATGATATACTGAAGTTGCGGCCAGTTAGTTATTCATGGAAAGACAGACCAGAATCAGGTACTAAACTAGGATTGATCGCACAAGAACTTGAAAGCGTCATACCTGAAGTGATAGTAAGGGCAACGCCAGGGGAAGATTCTACTTCCGATCGTTTGGGCGTATACTACAGCGATCTTATTCCTGTATTGATCAAAGCCATACAGGAACAAGAAGAAAAAATTATACAACTGCAAGAGGAAATAGAATTACTGAAGCAAAACTAAACAAGCCTTTCTAAAAACCGGCCATGCCAAAGCTTAAGGTCATTTACCTTATCGGAATATTTATCTTCCTGGTGTCATCACTATGCGCACAGCAGGCGAAAACACCTTGGGTTGAATTTGGATCATCGATCCGATTGTCTGCGACAGTGTATAGTATTCGTGGACAAGATTACCGGCAAGAGCCATTCTCCTATTTCCTGCATGGCACACCCCGATTGACCATTAAAGGTTTTGACATTCCGGTCAGTTTTATTTTATCAAATCAACAACGTTCGATTCAACAACCCTTTAACCGGATTGGAATAGCCCCCAAGTATAGATGGATTAAGGCCTATCTCGGATACAACACAATGGCCCTCTCCAAATACACTTTTTCCAATCGACAGTTTCTAGGCGCAGGTGTTGAATTAAATCCCGGAAAACTAAGGTTAGCCGCCTTATATGGAAGATTGCAAAAAGCAATTCGGGAGGATTCAACGGAAGCAAATGCAAATTCATTTTTACTGCAGCAGAGTCTCCCACGATTTGAAAGACGTGCGTTTGGCGGCAAAATCGGCATAGGCTCCGTCAATTCCTATTTTGACATCGTAGGCATGAAGGCCTATGATGTAAAGGACCCTGATGATCCTATAGATACGCTGGCTGTGCGGCCGCAGGAAAATGTCGCATTAGGCATCCAGTCTAAATTAAAACTGTCAAAATTTGTTGAACTCAAACTGGATCTGGCCTCCAGTATCTACACGCGGGATACCACTTCTGCGGATTATGATGTTGATGAGGAAGTTGGTTTTTTAGTCAATGTCCTTCAACCAAAAGAATCAACCCAAATACTGTTTGCCGGCGAGGCAGGCATTGGGTATAAAAAACCGACCTGGGGGATTCAGCTCAATTACAAACGTATTGATCCTGATTTCAAATCCATGGGAGTATACTACCTCCAATCTGACATCTCCCAATGGACCATTGCCCCCAATTTCTCTTTATTGAAAAAAACACTACGTATCCGGGGACAGATCGGGATACAAAGAGACAATTTGTATGAGACCAGACTGGCGACCAGCAAGCGAGTGATTCAGTCTGCACATGTCCAGTGGAATCAAAGTCGATTCTTTCAAATCGGTGCGTACTATACCAATTTCGGATTAACACAAACGCCTGGCTTAAAAGCGCTGACAGATACGACCAGGATCAGTCAGGTGAATGGTTCATACGGCATCAGTCCATCATTATATATCGCTGGCAAAACTTGGCAGCACCAATTATATAGCACCATCAGCTTTAATAAACTATCCTTTAATAAATCATCTATCGTTGCCATAGAGGATATAAAAACCACTCAACTGAATGTGGGCTATACGATATCACCAATCTCCTCCAATCGATTTTCTGTTGGTGTACTCATGACATCATTAAAAACGGATGCCACCACATCTATCACCTCCAGTAATGGATTTGGTGGGAATGGTTCCTATACAGATGAGAAAGGCTTGTTTCGTATCGGAGGCCAGGTCCAGTATTTTACGAATCGCCTTGACGAAAATCCGAATGGCCATTCGTTGGTCTTTAGTATTGATGCAAATTATCAATTACAAAAACAAATGCAGTGCTTCTTCCTGGGTCAACTCATTAATAATGAGACGCCTTCAGGTGATGGATCCTTTACAGAAAGACAATTCACCCTGGGACTTCAGATCAATTTATAAATCATCAAATAACACCTGGAAATGAAACTACGATTATTACTTATATGGTGTTTAGGGTGGAATGTATCCTCCGGTGTCCTGCGGGCGCAAAGTGACAACATTATTGTATCCATCATTATTCCCCCACCCTATAGCCCGTATCTGCAGGATTATCTGCAGTATGAAAATAAAATGGTCATTCAGCTCCAAAACCTGAGTACACAGACCCTATCCGTCAAACTAATTGGATCGATTGAAGGTGATAATGGCATAGCGTTACGTACGAATGATGATTACACACCTTCAACACCTATCACCTTGCTTGCCAATAGCATACTTCGTATTGCTGCTTCTTCGGGGTCAAGAGCTTTTTTCGATGCGAATAATGTGTCCTATGAAGGACCAGAAGATCTGAAAATGAAAATTTTGAAATCGGGCATTCTTCCTGAAGGACTTTATACGGTTTGTATACAAGCAGTGGATTATCAAACTAACAATCCACAATCAGCTGAAGCCCCTGATGGATGTTCACTCCTGCCTATCAGCTACCCTACACCACCTCAGATGGTAAGCCCCGAATGTGAAGGAACAACTGATGCTGAGCTTCCCTTTTTTCAATGGACCTTACCTGGTGGAAATACAGGAAAAGCCGCGTTAGTGTATGACCTCTACATCGTGGAATGGCTCAATGGAAGTAACCCTCAGGATCTGATGCAACTGGCCATCGATTATAATGCTGGGAATGCTATTGTCAAAACCAATCTAAATACACCTACCTATCAATACCAACCTCACGACATCAAACTGATCAAAGGGAAAACATATCTCTGGTCTGTCAGGGCCAGGGACAGGATGAATCTAATCACATTCGAAAACCAGGGGCAAAGTGAAATCTGCAGTTTTACCATCGGAGATCTATTCGATGATTCGGCCGAACAATATATTTTACCTCCAACGTATGGTCATTACGATTTTCAGGTGGTACAGACCAGAACTTTAGTTGAGGGAAAACTATCCTATAAATTTCCCGGAGAAACATTTACTGGCCTTGAATCCATAAACCGCAATATCTCTTTGGAAACAGGTGCCATGCCTTTTATTGTAGCGGAAGAAAGTCCTTTTGAATTGAGTGTCATGGAACAACCTGTAGCAGCACTTATTCCAAAAAATTATTTAGACGCCTTTCCTGTTTCATCACTTTTGAGTAAACCACTGGAGAATATCACGGTCAAACTCATTGAGAGTTGGGTCATCACGGATTGCGATGTTACGTATCTACCAGAAGATGCCGCTGAAGCGAGTTGGACAGAACATAAAGCGTTTTTCATTCTCCCTGATGACTATTTGATACCTTATCCGGGAGATGGTGGCCGCACTTTAGAAATCGAAGGGATCGTAAACGGAGGTCCTGACAATCCATTGAGTTTTGGAATGATACCGGGAGGACATATGTATAACCGGGTTCTTGCTGTAGACCGAACGGATGGGTCAGGGAACTATTCATTCCGGTTTACACAATCCACTCCCGGTTTGAGTTTTTTAAATTACCCAGATAAAACGAGTATTTATATGGAGTGTGGA
>JANNSS010000178.1:0-3587 GCA_031402955.1 Saprospiraceae bacterium | reverse complement strand
AGTGACATCAACCGGTTTCCCCTTTTACCTGAAATTTCCTATCATTGACCATGAATTCCTCCATACATACATTCTGTTTCTTTGTAATCATTCACCTGTTTTTCACAGGCATACTCCGGGCTCATGAGGTCGGCCTCCCTCCTGGATTTGCGGCAGTGCTTGTGGCCCAGGAACTTGATCCTACCGCGATGGCTTTAACACCTGATGGCCGCATATTCATTACCGAGAAGTCAGGCAGAGTCCGGATCGTGGACAATGGGCAATTGCTTCCCGATCCGTTTCTGGTCCTTGAGGTCGACAATTTCAATGAGAGAGGTCTCAGTGGAATAGCCTTTGATCCGGCATTTGAGCAGAATGGGTACCTCTATCTCTACTACACCGTAAAAGGAGAAAATCACAACCGCATCAGTCGATTTACAGCCGATGGCAACTATGTGCTGGCTGGAAGTGAAACCGTGCTGCTCAACCTCGATCCATTAGCAAGCAACGTCCATAATGCAGGAGCCATGGCCTTTGGGCCGGACGGTAAGCTTTACATCTCAATCGGTGACGGTGCTGATGGCAGTACTTCACAGAACATGAGTTCGCTGCTTGGTAAAGTCATCCGTATCAACTCAGATGGATCTATTCCAGAGGACAATCCTTTTTATAATGAAACATCAGGCATCTATAGAGCTATTTACGCACTGGGTCTTCGCAATTCTTTTTCAATGGCGTTTCAACCTGGTACCGGTCGCTTGTTTGCTACTGAAGTTGGCGCAGCTGCTTATGAAGAAATAAATGAAATCCTTCCGGGACATAATTACGGATGGCCGCTCATTGAAGGACCGATCAATGGCCAGACGCCCCCGGAGAATTATATGGAGCCTATCTTCTCCTATAATCATAATGCTGGTTGTGCAGCCGTAGGTACTGCTTTCTACAATCCCGAAGTTTCCATGTTTCCAGCAATCTATGATGGCAAATTTTTCTTCGCAGATTACTGCAGGGGTTATATCAAATTTATGAATCCGGATATCCCGGGCATTGCTTCTTTTTTTGCTACCGGCATTGATCGTCCACTCAATCTCCTGGTAGCACCCGATGGTACCATGTATTATCTAGCTCGTGCAGGCATCGGTGGAGGATCACAAGAAGACAACACTGCGAGCGAAGAAGGAACCCTATGGCGTATTTTTTATACAGGATCCGGTGCCCCATTCATCTCAGTCAATCCACAATCGCTGTTGGTATCTGAAGGCGAACAAGCTCGCTTCGCTATTTCAGCTTCCGGCGACGAACCACTCGCTTACCAATGGCAAAAAAATGGTGAGGATATTCCCGGAACAAATTCATCCGAATACATTATCCTGAGCACCACGTTACAAGACAGCGGAAGTGTATACCGTTGCATTGTCAACAATGGATCAGGCACTGATACATCTGCGACTTGTATACTTCGGGTCACCACCAATACACGTCCTGAACCAGAAATCATCACTCCTGTAGATGGAAGTTTCTATCGTGCAGGAGACACGCTCTTTTTCTCAGGCAAAGCCTTGGATCTGGAGCAAACAGAATTGAATGGTGATGACCTGCGTTGGAAAATTGATTTCCATCATAATGTTCATACGCATCCTGGGCTTGTTTCTACCACCGGCATCACAGAAGGTGAATTTATAATTCCTTCGGTGGGTGAAACGTCTGATAATGTCTGGTATAGAATTCATCTCAACGCAACAGATGAAGGCGGACTTAACAAAAGTGTGATCAGGGATATTTATCCCATGAAGACTCAGTTCCAGGTGAACACCTCACCGGACAGTCTGCCTGTTTATATCGAAAGCGATTATTTGAAATCACCGGTGACCGTGACGAGTGTCGTTGGGATCATCAGACAAATTGGCGTATTGCCTTCTATCATTGAAGGTGATACGATATATGTGTTCAGAGAATGGAGTGATGGTGAAACGCAACCCTCAAGATCTTTTCCTGCTGCGGATGATACATTGACGTATACCGCCTTATATGAAGCTATTCCCATTGGAAATGGCACCGGGCTCAGCGCGCACTATTATGACAACCCTCCTTTTGATCCATCCTTTTATGATCCATATCAGATTACGAGGATTGATTCAGTCATTGATTTTAATTGGGATCAAGGGTCACCAGACAATGCCCTGCTTGGAGAGGATTTCTGGATCGTCAGATGGGAAGGATTTGTTGAACCTTATTTTACTGATAGCATTCATTTTCATGTCACCGGTGATGATGGTGTCCGCCTCTGGGTGGATAACAATCTGATAGCTGACGGATGGATACCTCAGGCTCCTACAGAATATACGGGTTCGATCAAACTCGAAGCAGGTGTAAAATATCCTGTTCGTCTCGAGTTCTTCGAACAAGGTGGTGGTGCTGTATGCAGGATGGCCTGGAGCAGCAATCGTATGGCGAAGAACATCATTCCAAAGTCTCAGCTCTATCCTGACAATTCTACAGGCACGCATGAAGGACACGATGATGGAATTTTAGCCATCTACCCAAATCCAGTGCAGGATTTACTCATGGTCGAAATCCGCGACCCGTCAAAAGACATCAAAGAAATTCAGGTGTTAGGCTCACTTGGCCAGGTGCTAATGCAAAAAACACCGGACGTCGGGCAGAATATAATCCAATTGGATCTTCGTGGATTGTCAAATGGAATGTATTGGATAAAATACATAGCCAACCATGGACAAACCGGGGTCTTGCCATTTGTCAAATTATAATCTTACTATCTTAACGGCTGCTGCAAACCAACTCCGCGCTTTATCAAATTGATTAGATGAACACATTACAAGCCATCATCATCGCTATCGTCGAAGGGCTGACGGAATTTCTCCCGGTTTCTTCCACAGGGCACATGATCCTGGCCTCTACGCTCATGGGGATACATGAGGATGCTTTTGTCAAGACATTCGAAATCGCCATCCAACTCGGCGCGATACTCGCGATAGTCATGCTCTATGCAAAAAGGTTTTTACAGGGCTTAACGATCTACTACAAACTCTTTGTCGCGTTTCTACCCACTGCGGTGATAGGCTTTCTGGCCTATGACTTTATCAAAACATATTTGTTCAATCCAACAGTGGTGGCTATTTCGTTGATCATCGGTGGTATCATCCTGATCCTGGTGGACAATAAAGTCAAGGAGCGAAAAAGCACAACAGATGTATTAGAGAGCATTGACTACAAACATGCATTCTTCATCGGATTGATCCAGTGTTTCTCCATGATCCCCGGTGTCTCAAGGGCTGCTGCCACGATCATCGGCGGAGTGTTTAATCGCCTGGATAAAAAACAAGCTACTGAGTTTTCCTTTCTGCTTGCGGTACCTACTATGTTTGCTGCTACAGGATATGATTTGCTAAAGACACCACTCACTTTTACGGGCACCGAAGTTTTCCTGCTTGGCCTCGGACTAGCAATTGCTTTTATCACTGCATGGATTGCTGTCAAGGTATTTTTGAAACTGGTGGAGAGCTATGGCTTTAAGCATTTTGGTTATTACCGGATTATTATTGGCGTCGTCTTCCTGATCTGGATGAACTGATGAAAAATTCCTGATG
>JANNSS010000177.1:0-21492 GCA_031402955.1 Saprospiraceae bacterium | reverse complement strand
AAAAGGAATAATTTAAGGTACGGACAGGACGCGTCCTGTCCTTACCTTAAATTCTTCCTTTTCTGCTTCTTTCGCCCCTTCTGCTTCTTTCTCCTTTCGGCCTCTTCCGCCTTTTCACCACTCACGCAAGCATAAGACCATTCGCTAATCGAAAGTGAATTAATTTAAACCTACGCTACATATTTGTAATACAATAAATGCCAATACTATGAAATCCATTCTCATTTCCATTTTTATCACCGCAGTGTTTGGCCTGACTGCCCAAAATGTAGGTGTCAACAATCTCGATCCAGAGACATCTATGGACATAGAGGGTGCATTGAGATTACGACCTATCTATCTCGATATAACAGCCAACCAGGTCAATCTTCCCCACAATGCTGGCAATGTCTTTATCTCGGGCACACCTACCGGAGATATTACCATCAATGAATCAGGTCAGGAATTAAATGGTCAAGTGCTGGTGGTGACCAATCAAACAGGCTTTCGTTGTTTCATCTATGATTACGTGATCAAACCGGGACAAACAATGATTCTTATGCGAAATGACGATGGCTTTATTCCTATCGAAGGACAAGCTGGATGGAAACTTGAGGGTAATTACAATACCAATCCGGCTATCGATTTCCTGGGTACGAATGATCTAAAGGATCTGATCTTTAAAACGGCCAATCAGGAGAGAATGCGCTTCACCTCGGATGGAAGAATTGGCATCGGTATCCAGAATCCTACCACCTCGTTTGATCTTGTCAATACAACCGGCAATCAACTTGCACGATTCAACGGTGGCAACCAGATGTGGCTAACCCTTGCTGAATCAGGTGTCAACAGAGGATATCTTGGTTCCTTTTCAGGTAATCCAGAAGATGTTGACTTCGGTACGTATAGCGGAAATACAACTGGCAAGATTCACCTGACAACAGCCAGTACGCCCAGGCTCACTGTAGCCTCTGATGGAAAAATAGGGATTGGAAATTCAAGTCCTTCTACCTGGTTGGATGTAACCAATAGCACCGCTGGCCAATTAGCCCGATTCAATGGTGGCACCGGCATGTGGATCACGCTCGCAGAAAATGGAATCAACAGAGGATATCTGGGTTCAGTCATACAGGATCCGGAGGATGTTGAGTTGGGCACCTACTTTGGTAACAGTACAGGCAGAGTTCATCTGTCTACTTTAAATATTAACAGACTATCTGTCGAGCCCAACGGAAATATCGGTATCGGGGTAGACGCACTTACTGCACAAACAAAACTTCATGTCATTGGAGGTCAAGACGCAGGTTTCGATCTGAATAGTAACGGATATATTATGACCGGCGAACTCCTGTCAACAAATCTCATCATCGATAACAATGAAATTCTCGCCAGAGATGGTATTACAGAATCTGATCTATCCATTCAACGGGATGGTGGTGATCTCTTGCTCTGCGGATTGGATGAAGGCAATGTAGGTATCGGTCTGACAACACCACCTATTTCAAGATTACAAATCGCAGATGGTGTCAATGCATCCTACACTACACACGGATACCTGGTCACTGGAAATTTGTCTGGACAAAATATTGTCATAGACAATAATGAGATACTGGCCAGAAATATTGGAGGTGCTGCTGATTTGTTTTTACAACAGGATGGAGGCGACCTTATTTTGTGTGCTGATGAGAATGGAGCTGTAGGTATTGGAGTTGTAAGCGGAGCAAGCATACCAGCTGGTAGCCTCCTGGCCGTCGATGGTAAAATCACTTGCGAAGAAGTCCTCGTCAAACTTTCAGAAAACTGGCCCGATTATGTTTTCGCCAAAGACTATCCACTCGCTCCTCTTTCAGAAGTGAAGTCTTACATCGATGAGCATCAACACTTGCCGGGTATACCCGCTGCCGCAACCATACAGGACGAAGGTATTGAGCTTGGAGAAATGCAACGAAGGATGATGGAAAAAATCGAAGAACTCACGCTCTATATCATCCAACTCGAAAACGATGTGAAGGCACTCAAGGAAAAAATTCGATAATTCTTAGGAAGGGAGATGCCGTTGCAGGAGCACCGCACTGAGCGTAGTCGAAGTGTTTGCTCCTGCAACGGCTTTAAATCAAAAATAATAATTATGAATGGACACATAAAATCTATCCTAGGGAGCACTTGTCTTTTTATGTTCTGTATTGCAGATAGTTCATGTCAGCAGCAAACTAGAAAGTTAGATGACGCTACCATGGAAGCAATAATCGAAGCAAGTTGTGTCATCCGTAATACTTCTTCAGATTTATTGTTTGGATCTGACACGTTCACAAAACTAACGTAAGGCTTCCATGCATTGCCAGGAGTAGATTTCCTGGCGATGCTAGATGGCTGTAATTTTTAGTTGTAGGGTAAGAAAATGAAAAATCCGTTTTATAGAATATTTTTTGGCTTTGTACTCTTCCTTCAGCTTACTGCAGGCAAGGCACAGCCTACTGTACCAGCAGAATTGCATTCACTGCTCATGAATAAAACTTCATTCTACGATTTAAAAAGTACGATCAACGATTATTATCGAAGTATGAAAAGCATTACAGCCGATCTTATCGAAAAAAGAAGGATAGATAAAAAGCTTAAACAATGGAATCGGTATTTTTGGTGGAATGAACACTTTCTGACAAATGATGGAACAATAGAAAACTACAATAAGAAAATCTTAGAAGCTGAGGAATTACAGGTACGAGAAGAACCTGATCATGATAAAAGACATCAGGTCTCATCTTGGGTCAGTGATGGGCCATCGTACACGACGGGTAGTAGTGTTGCTGATGGTATTGGGAGATTTGATGCTATAGCTTTTCACCCGACAAACGCTAATATTATTTATGCAGGTTCAACAAGTGGCGGAATTTTTAAAACAACAAATGCTGGCTCAAGTTGGGTAGCATTAGCAGGGTATTTACCCAGCCTTTCCGTTGCCGCTATTTGTGTGCATCCTACCAATGCGAATATTATTTATGCCTTCAGTGGAGATAGGAATACAGGTGATGGATACCTAGTGGAGGAGTATCATTACAGAGCAGAATCACAAGGCGTACTTAAAACGAATGATGGTGGGAATACATGGTTTGCTGTAGCACCATTAGATACCTTGAATTTCAAGGCCAGGGATTTAATCATGGATACGAATAATCCTTCGACCTTATTTGCGGCAACCACGACAGGTATTTATAAAACGACGAATAGCGGCCAAAGTTGGGACAGAGTAATGACAGGGAGCTTCTGGGATATGGATTTCAAGCCAGGCAGCAGTGACACTATTTTTGCCGCCTCGAATAGACGATTATTCAGATCCATTGATGGAGGGAATAGTTTTTTTGAGCGATATGATATTCCCACTTCCAGAAGAATTTCGCTAGCTGTAACACCTGCTAATCCAAATCTGGTACTGCTATTATCCGGTGGCAGTATTACCAGTGATGATGTTCTGAATGGGGTATATAGATCGACAAATGGGGGCGGCACTTTCACTCCGATTTATACGGGTGCGGATGGAGATTTATTTCATAATTATATAGGGCAGAATAATTTATCAGGTGCAGTTTCCTACAACAATACCATTGCTATTAGTCCCACGAATGAAGACATCGTACTGACAGGCGGTTTATGTATATGGAAAAGTACCAATGGCGGATTTAACTGGTCACAAGCCACGGCGTATTGGCCAGGTGAAAATTATGTTCACCCTGATCAACATCTATTAACCTATGCTATGGATGGCAACATCTTCTGTGCAAATGATGGTGGCATTTATAAAAGCAGTAATCATGGTACTACCTGGACCTATATCGAGAATGGATTGTCTGCTACTCAATTTTATCACTTTGAAATAGAAAATGATGAAGGAGATACATGGGGTGGTACCCAGGACAACGGCATACTGGAAAGAGATGGCACTGGAGAAGGGTTCTTTATGTATGATTTTGGAGATGGTTATGATGTGATGACTGACCATCCATGGCAAGTGAGTGATGGGGAAAGCGATGATGTTTATTACACTATAAATACAAGTATTGTAACAGATAATCATGAAGACATTTCATTGAGTGGAAATGAAGACTTTTTTGGTAATCTCGGCATGGATCCTATAGATGAAGACCACATTTACGTTGGTTATGACGATGACGTATTTGAAAGTCCTGATGCAGGACAAACATGGAATATACTGGCAAGTGTAGAAGGCAACTGGTGCATCGCTACATGTAAATCCAATGCGGACAGACTCTATGCTGCTGGAAGCAATAGTGGATTTGCAAGGCTCCATCGCATTGACTCGGGTAATGAAACCATTTTGCACAATTCATTAGTAGCGGAAGGATTTGTGAATTCCAAAATTACGGACATAGAAGTATCCACCACAAATTCTGATAACGTGTATATCAGTAGCGCAGGATTTAATAATGGATCAAAAGTGTTTTTTAGTAGTGATGCTGGCGTGAGCTGGAATAATATTTCATATAATCTACCTAATGTACCAGTTTTCTCTTTAGTAAGAGATAATGCAGCAGGCGTGTATGCAGGTACCTTTCTCGGAGTTTATTACAAAAGGTCAGGCGTCAGTCATTGGGAGCCTTTTTATAATGGCTTGCCTCCCGTACCTGTCTCAGAAATGGAACTCTATAACTATTCAGGCGGCTCACCACAGAATATTATGATCTCTACATTTGGCAGAGGGCTATGGAAAACTTCAACATATCAGACATTATGTCCAAACTCCGTTACAATATCAGGTGATGTAGAAGGACTGTACTACAAGGATGCTACTCAAATCGTATCAAGCACTCAGGAAATTAAGCCATCTTCAGGAACGATTGTGAAATACAATGCCGGAGATGAGATCAGACTGATTCCCGGATTTCACGCCAAAGGACCCGGCATTTTCAAGACCTATCTCACTGGTTGCGGTGGTGAAATAGATAACGATTAGATTCAAGATGATACCATTATACTGCTTTGCTTCGTCATGATTCAAGGAAATGAAAAACAGGCCGGGGTGGACGGTTAGTTCTTGCTATTTTCACCTGCTGACAAGATGAAACGAATAAACTGCCTCCTATTTCTTTTTTTGAAATGTTGCATATACTTGCAGGGACAGCCTATTCATTTCAAGCACCTCGACATGAAGGCAGGGCTTTCTGCCAATCAGGTGAATGATATAGCCCTGGATCATCATGGATTTCTTCTCCTGGCCACCGATCAGGGCCTTTGCAAATATGATGGCAGGGAAGTGACACTCCTGCGCCAGGCGGATATCAAAGGGTTTGAAACATTAGCTTTTACATCCATTTGCAAGGATCAGGATGAGGATATCTGGGTAGGTTCGTCGAAGGGTTTATTCAAAATGGATAAATCAGGAGGGATCATTCCAATCTTTTTTCCAGGACCTGATACGATAGTAAGTATCCGAAAAATATTACGGTTCAGGGAAGACCTGATTTTCTATACCACCAAAGGCTGGTTTATGAAAAAAAGCGATGCTGACAGTATCAGGCCACATCCATTTCTTGGCAAGCTGACTGGCCGAAGACTACTATATGATCTGGCGATAACACCTGCATCGAACATTATCGCCGTGCACAACAAAGGTGGAGCCATCCATATCAGCCTGGAAAAGGAAAAGATATTATTTGATAAATCTATTGAACTGGTGAACACGATTGCAACACTGGAGGATGGACGCATCGCATGCGGTACGGGTACCGGTCAGATTTATCTGCTCCGACCAGAAGATGCATTTATAGATCAGGAGTTTCAATGCATTAAAAAGCTTGGATCAGTTGTCATCCACAAAGTTGTGAATGATATCAGTATGCTAAGCAAAACAGCACTGGCCTATACTACAGAGGATGATGGGGTGACGATACTTGATATCACGACCGGAGCAGAACAATTGTATGTTCAGGATATCAATGATCCTCATAGCCTTTCCACAAATCAGCCGGTACGCATCCTGCACGATGAAAACGGGAATTTTTATGTGACGACCCTATATAATGGAATCGATTTTTTTAATCTGTCCAGGTACTTTATTCAAAAGAAGACTGTTTTTGAAGATGAACTCCACAGGCCATTTATCAGCTACGTCAATAGTATTAATGAAGATGCCCAAGGCGCGCTTTGGATTGGAGCTTCTGACAGAGTGATTGAGTATAATCCGCTGACAAAAGAAACGAAGTACCACTTTTACCATGAACAGGTGGGCGGCTCCAATGTGAATATGCTTCTGGGATTTAAAACTACATGCATCGACCGGCAGGGCCGCATTTGGCAGGGTTCATTTATGGGAGGCATCATCATTTATGATCCAGCTACAGGAAGGATTGTCAGGCTTACCAAGTATGCATATAAGGATGGAGTCCCTCGTGTTCCGGCTTCCAATATCTGGAACCTTTCGATTGACCGCGAAGGCATGATCTGGGCGGCACACAATTATGGGTTTATGAAAATTGACCCGCTCACACTGGACGTGGACACATTAGGCCAACATCCCTTATTGAATAAGATTCCCAGGAGTAGAGGTAAGCACGTGTTACAAGATCATAAAGGCAGAATGTGGTTTGGAACACAATTTTCCGGATTGTACCGGTATGATCAACAGAAAAACAAACTGGATACATTTAATGTACGAAATGGATTGGGTAACCATTGCTATGAGCTTGCGGAGGACCATCAGGGACGAATGTATGTGGCGCATGATAAAGGATTTTCCATTATTGATGAAAGGGATTCCATAACCCATTATTCAACCCTCAACGGACTCAGGAACCGTTTAGTAAAGGGTTTTTTGTTTGATGACGACCACAATGTATTTATTGCCAACCACAATACAATTATTCAGTTTAATCCGGAGACAAAGCAGTTTAAATATTTCGACGAGCAGTTTGGTATAGGCGAGGTAAGTTTTAAATCCAATACAGCCATCCGCACGCGGGATGGCCTGATGATTTGGGGCACCGAAACGGGTTATATTGCTTTTGATCCGATCGAGTTGACTTCACCTACAATTCCGCAACAGTTAACGATCTATGCCATTTATAGCAGCCGCGGAACCAAGTTTAAGGGCGATGAAGAAATCCGTGTATCAACAGATGAAGCGCTGACATTTGAATTTTCATCAGTGGATTTGTTCGGATCTAAAAATATCACTTACCAGTATAAGTTGAGCGCATTCGACGATCATTGGATAGATCTCGGCACCGAAAACAGAGTCACCTTTAGTTCCCTACCATCGGGTAAATACACATTCCAGGCAAGGGCATCCATGAATGGGGTCGACTGGATAGAGGCGGAGCAGGTGCCAAAGGTGAATGTAACCATACCGTTTTATAGAAATCCCACGACGTATCTCATTGCAGCTTTGCTCGCACTTGGGTTAATCGGTTTTGTTTGGTATCAACGACGATCCAATCAACTCAAGGAGACAATGCTGAAGCAACAGCTGTCGGATCTTGAAATAAAGGCCATCCGCGCTCAGATGAATCCGCACTTCGTTTTTAATGCCCTCAATTCGATTCAGTATTTCACCTACAGTGGCAATGTGGATAAGGCCAATGAATACCTGAGTGATTTTGCCAAACTCATGCGTCTGGTGTTGCAACAATCCAAGGATGGCTTTATATCTCTGGAAAGTGAAGTCGAATTGCTGGAACTATATCTTAAGATCGAGGCATTGCGTTTTGCATCCGAGTTTACGTATTCGATCACCATCGATGATGAACTGGAAGATGCAGAACATATCCACCTGCCCAGCATGGTGATACAGCCCTTTGTGGAGAACGCCATAAAACATGGCTTGATACCCAAGAAAGGAAACAAGACATTGGAAGTAACATTTTATATTCGAGACGGAAACCTGTGTTGCGATATTCGTGACAATGGCATAGGTATCCGCGCTTCAAAAAAGATCGCCGATGAACAGCGCATTCGAATTCCGCAGACGTCGATGGGCATGGATCTGGTCAGAAAGCGATTGGAAATGCACACTGCCGGGGATCTCAACAGAAATTCCATTGAGATTACAGAAATCCAACCACCGGGATCCGGAACACTGATCACTATTTATTTACCTGTCAAACCCTGAAGAGAATGCTAAAAATCATGATTGTTGATGATGAGATCATGTCGGTGAAAACACTCACCGTCATGATCGAAAAATATATTGACACGCCACTCATCATCAAGGGGGAAACAGATTTTGAAAAAGCATTGGAACTGATTGATTCCTTTAAGCCGGATCTTTTATTACTGGACGTAGTGATGCCTCCGCGTACAGGCTTTGATCTCCTCGCAGAGGTTAATCCCAGGAATTTCAGTGTCATTTTTACGACTGCCTTTGATAACTATGCGATTCAGGCTATCCGGTATAGTGCATTGGATTACCTGCTCAAGCCTATTTCTGCGGAAGAACTCAAATCTGCATTTGCCCGGTACTTCGAGTCCGCATCCACCTCTGGTCACGCAGAGCAATACAATCACCTGCTGACAAATCTTCAAGCCAAAGCACCTCAGCTTTTCACCCTTGCTATTCCTACCCTGGAGAAGACATATTACGTATCTCCTGCCGATCTCGTCCGCTGTGAAAGTGAAAGCAATTACACCTGGTTCTATCTTGTCAATGGACAGAAGATATTGTCTTCCAAAACCCTCAAGGCCTATGACTCTCTTCTCGCGGAAGAGGGCTTTGTCCGTGTCCACCGCTCCCACCTCATCAACCGTAAGCATATCCTTCGCACCGAAAAGGATGATCAGGTCGTTTTGAAAAACGGAGACATCATTCCGCTCGCCCGAAACAAACGAAATCCGTTCAGAGAATCGATGAAGGAATTGTAGTTTAAAGTCCCAGATTCCGAAGTAGTCGGGTAGTGCCCCTATACAGGGCACGATTAATTTTTCTCATTGCCACAGTTATCGGCCTGTAGCCCCTACGGGGCATATTGTCAAGTAATAATCCCGGTCGTTGAGTGTAGCCGAAATGAACGTTGCCAAATTCACCATGGAGAAATGCCAGTACGGAGTTCCAAAGAATATTTCCCAGAAAAATAGTTGGTCACTGAGCGTAGCCGAAGTGAGCAGAGTCGAAATCCCCAAAAAGATTTTCCAACACCTCATTCCACCTCTCCCATCCATCGATCTCACTCAGATTCGAATTGTGCCATAGGATCACCAACTCCCCATGATGCTTTTTGACCTGAGCTATAATGTTTTCACAAAGCTTGATGCTTTCAGCAATAGAAAGATGCTTATACATCCTGAAAGAAACATCCATGATCAGCAATGGTCTTTCAATTAATGATAACTGTTCCCGCTGATGAATATCAAAGACAGGAAACGGTTTGCACGTCCCGCAACGAAAGCCAGGCTCTGCAGCATATCCAAGCGTACTGTCTTCAGCAATTCCCGCCTCCGAAAGACGCTTCCAGGTATCGGGCACTGCAAAGCGCAGATAGTGCTGACGTGATTTTGAAATGGTCATTCCGACACTTGCCTCCACTGCTTTCCTTTCCTCTTTTATCTTAGCAGTATCCAGGTAGGTATCATAACTCGGATGCACTCCGATGGTGTGTCCCCTTCCTTTCATGT
Source organism: Saprospiraceae bacterium (assembly GCA_031402955.1). Classification (GTDB taxonomy): domain Bacteria; phylum Bacteroidota; class Bacteroidia; order Chitinophagales; family Saprospiraceae; genus Opimibacter. Next base: position 11,895 of record JANNSS010000177.1, on the reverse strand, counting down.
GCACCATCAGTGCTTTGATTTGTGGATCATCGATTTTGTAGTATCCTTCAAATTTTGAATTACCTCCTCCGATAAAATTAAACTGGAATCTGTTTCCGTTTTTTTCTGCCAGCGTCATCAGATAATCAAACGTATCGAAAGGATCCTTATCTTTTTGGGTCTGCACAGCCTTGTAGGCGGAATAGTCCTTTATGGATTCGATCAGATTCCAATGTTTCAGTAAACGACCTCCAAGTGCTTTCCACGCAGGCTTGCTACGCCAGTAATAAGGAATGTCCACATCGCAAGTGGGTACGATCCTGTATCCTTCTGTTGCTTCGTTTAACGGATAGTGTAAATTGTGAAGCCAGTCCCGAAGCAAGCTGGTATATTCATCAACAATAGGGCGAAGAATAAAACCCTCTTTTACAATTTTGGCCTCATTTGCAGGAAAACGATGGTGTTGATCCTTTTTTAAACCCAATGCTTCCTCCCATCGGGTCAACATAAAAAACGCACCCGCAAAGAGGTCAGCACCACACTTGATACTATCCCTCGATATCTCAAGGTGCTCTTTTCCATACAACATCACTATCTCCTCAAAACCCAATGAAGTAGTCTGAACAATTTTATGAGGCAGATATACCTTATCAATGTACGTTTTACCAATGGGTACACTACTGAAAGAGGCATCCGCTATGATAATGGATTTGTCTTCCCACCTCAATTCATAGGCAGCGATTCCTTCTTTTATTATGATCTCCACAGGGACTCCACAATAATGCGTCAGCAGGGTCCTGACCGCATAAGTGCGTTCCGGGATGAAGTTATTGGGTATATATACAGTGATCATTGCGTTGCAAATATAGCCACTCCCGTGAGGGGATTTCGTTTACTTTTTTTTCCGGAAAAAAGTAACAAAAAACCTCGTGACCAAAAAAACTCACTTTTACATGCAAACACTTGCTTGGCTTCCTGTTTTGCTGGCTCGCCTGTCCCTATTTCATGCGCTCCTCTTTGAGGCTTTATGGCCTCAAAGAGGTCTTCCTCGCTGTTCAAACAGTTTTTGGTCACAGACTGATACCTATTCGAAATGATTTTTCTTAAGACCTGTAATGATGCTGCAGTCTGTTGCCGATTCGAAATGATTTTAAAACCTGATCAAGTCCCCTTCAGGTCGAAGCAAAGCGAAGATCCCGCCCCCGAAGGAGCAGCGGGGGGATTTAGGGGCCAACGCTTGCTTACGCAGGATCAAAAGAAGCATGTTCTAATTGAAAATCATATAAGCCGTCTCTGACGGCAGGTAAAAGACTCCTCTCACGTTCTCACGCTCTCACGCTCTCACGTTCTCACGCTCTCACGTTCTCACGCTCTCACGTTCTCACGCTCTCACGCTCTCACGTTCTCACGCTGTAAAAAACTTCGAAACATGTTCACTTATGAAAGCCATCTGATCATCCCCCAAATCCGGATGCATCGGCAGTGAAAGCACTTCCTTGCTCACCTTCTCTGTGTTGAGCAAGGGCACACGACGACGCACCAGCTTGTTGAAGGCAGCCTGCTCATGCATCGGCACCGGATAATAGATCATCGAAGGAATCTTGTGCTCAGCCAGATATTTTTGTAATTCATCACGACGACCATCCGTCACGCGGATCGTGTATTGATGGAACACATGTTCGGACCATGCAACACGCGCAGGGATGAGCACATTGGAAATACTGCTGAGTTGCTGATCATATTTATCAGCTACGGCACGACGTTGTTGATTCCATGTATCCAGGTGAGGTAGTTTCACATTGAGGATGGCAGCCTGCATCGAATCCAAACGGCTGTTGACACCAATCACATCGTGGTAATATCTTTTCTCCATGCCGTGATTCGCCAGCATTTTAATTTTATGTGCCAGATGTTCATCACGCGAAATCATCGCCCCGCCATCTCCGTAGCAACCAAGATTTTTAGAAGGATAGAATGAAGTACAACCTATATGACCGATGGTGCCTGACATTTCTTTGGTATCCCCGGTGGATATACAACGGGCACCAATCGACTGCGCATTATCTTCAATGACATACAAGTCGCGATTTTTTGCAATCGCCATCAATGCCTTCATATTGACACACTGACCGAAAAGGTGGACAGGTATGATTGCTTTTGTGCGCGGAGAGAGAGAAGCTTCGATATCTTCTGTCTTCATGAGAAAAGTTCTCGGATCCACATCCACTACAATCGGCTTTAAGCCTAATAGCGCTATCACTTCGACGCTTGCCACAAACGTGAATGAAGGCACAATAACCTCATCACCCGGATCAAGTTCAAGGGCCATGAGTGCGATCTGCAGTGCGTCCGTTCCATTGGCACAAGCGATGACGTGCGCGTCATCTAGATATTTGCCCAGGTCGGCTTCTAATGATTTGACTTCAGGTCCCTGAATGAAAGCACCGCTTTCGATACACCCGATCACCCGTGCATCCAACTCCTTTTTGAGTTGCCTGTACTGGCTTTGAAGGTCGACCATCTGGATAGGTTGCATAAAATATTATTTAGGATAGATGATTTCCCTTCCGATACTGGAATAGAAGAAATCGGCCGGGATATCGTCCAGGTCGTAAATATTGCGTCCGTCAAAAATCACCGGAGCTTTCATTTTTGATTTGATGTGCTGAAAGTCAGGGGTCCTGAATTCATTCCATTCGGTGACGATAGCCAGCGCATCCGCATCTTCCAGGACATCATACATATCTTGCGTGTAGGTGATATCCGCGCGGAAGAATTGCCTGAAATTAGGGATGGCTTCCGGATCAGTCGCATATACTTCTGCACCTTCATTGAGCAGGTCAGTGATAATATCTAACGCCGGAGCTTCTCTGACGTCATCTGTATTGGGTTTAAATGCTAATCCCCAGATAGCAATACGTCGGCCACGCAGATCCCCATGGAAGTAATCCATTATTTTTTGAGCAAGGATATGTTTCTGCAGTCGATTGACCTCCATGACTGCATCCAGGATCTTAAATTCGTAATGGTGTTCTCTTGATGTGAGATGCAAAGCTTGTACATCTTTAGGAAAACAACTTCCGCCATAACCTACGCCCGGAAATAAAAATCGTTTGCCGATGCGTGTGTCACTTCCGATTCCCCTACGTACATGATCAACATTAGCGCCTGTGCGTTCGCATAAGTTGGCGATTTCGTTCATAAATGAAATGCGAGCAGCGAGATAAGCATTGGCTGCATATTTGGTCATCTCTGCAGAGCGCTCATCCATAAAGAGGATTGGATTGCCTTGGCGAACGAATGGTTTGTACAGACGCTCCATCACTTGCTGAGCGCGTTGTGAGGATACACCGATCACCACACGATCTGGTTTCATAAAATCGTCAACAGCTACACCTTCACGTAAAAATTCCGGATTGGATACAACATCAAAAAGTTCAGGAGCGAGGTTTTTCAACATGATCTCCCGGACCATTTCGGCGGTGCCCACCGGGACAGTGCTTTTATCTACGATGACCTTATACGATCTGATGATCTTAGAGAGATCTTCTGCTACACCAAGGATATAGGATAGGTCTGCAGAGCCATCTGATCCGGGAGGAGTAGGCAAAGCGAGGAAAATAATCTGTGCTTCGTGGATTCCCTCCTCGAGAGAGGTGGTGAAATGGAGGCGATCCTGCTCTCTGCTCCTGTCAAAAAGGACTTCCAGACCAGGCTCAAAGATGGTGATCTTACCTGCCTGGAGGCTGGCTACTTTATCGGCATTATTATCGATACACGTGACATCATTGCCTGTTTCCGCAAAGCATGTGCCTGTGACTAATCCAACATATCCGGTTCCAACTACAGCTATTTTCATAGGGGCGCAAAGATACTAAGCATTGGGCAAAGAGGCAGTCTCCAGTCTCCAGTCTCCAGTCCTCAGTTCGAAGCGCAGCGAAGATCCCGCCAAATGCACGGCATTTGCAGCGGGACGGCACTCTCCAGTCTTCAGCCTTCCATTTACATGAGCACAAAATCCTGGCTTTTCAAGCCAGGCAAATTGAATAGCCCCGACTTTCAAGTCGCGGGCCGCTCATGATTAAGTCGGCAGTCTTATATATAATGGATATCCTAAGCTTTAAAAGGACATTGCCGTTGCAGGAGTTTGCTCCTGCGACCATGAGAATTCCAAAGAGGGTTCTTTAGGGTATTGAGGTACGTATTTCGGTGGTTGCAGGAGCAAACACTTCGACTCCGCTCAGTGCGGCGCTCCTGCATCGGCCTTCTCAACTTATCTCCGGTTTCGGTTCCGATAGCCACTATTCCAGGATCCCATGTCGATCAAAATGGCGATCACCAATAGGATAATATTGAAGGTGGACCATTCGCCGCCATATTTGTTGATAACCACACTATACCAAAGCGTGGTGACCGGCAAAAAGATAAAGCCCAGCACGGGCCATAGCGTGGAGCTGAACACGCCGGAAAACCAATCTGTGAAGAACCACAACACTGCCATAAGCAATCTGGGAAACATGAGCGCGATCACCGCAAGTAAACAAGGCATGTCAGGGAGTTTTTAGTTTTGATAAAAATCTTGAGAACTGATAAAAAGTATTTTCAAAAATACAATTATTCATACGGTGTAGTGCCGAAAAATTAATTGACAGGTTGGTAAATGTAAGAATAGACACAGCGTTTAGAAAGTTTAGTTTAAGCACCTGTTCGGTGCTTAAGTTTAGAGCGTTTAGTTTTTATTGTTTCGTATACTTCTCAACAGCACCACCAGAGGCGGTAAACGCTAAACTTTCTAATTGCTGTTTCGTAGTGCACAATCAAAAAACTAAACTATCTAAACAGTGCCGCCGAATAGGCGGTAAGGCTAAACTTTCTAAACACTGTTTCCAAAAGATGTATCGGTGGAAACAGTAAAATCCATCACCCCATCACCTCCTAACCTTCATAAGCCAATATGCCCATAAGCATTATAAGCCCTGCTTATTTATGTATAATTAATGACCGCCTGCTGACAACCCCCGTCTCCCGATCCCGCATCACCAGCGTATAGTGTCCGGAAAGCAAACCTTCAAGTGATACTCGCCTGTCAACCACCTCTCGCAATATCCGTATTCCCGACGCATGAACAAATTCGATTTCATCAATTGATTCGCCATTTGATAATTCAATAAAATGGGATGCGGGGTTTGGATAAATGACCAAAGAGTCTGTTTCCAAAGTCGAAACAGCCGTTATCAATTTGATGACTTTATTACCTTTTGAGAGTATCCATTTTTCCTGGTCAAAGAGGAGTTGGCTGATTAGATTTGTGCCCACATACATTGCAAACCGCTGGTGTTCATACGTATGTTGAAATACAGTATCGGCCACTATGCCAAAGCGATATGCAGCAATAGGCACTGGCATCTCAAAATAGGATACAGATGGATCTGATTGGACCTGGTCGATCCAGAGAATCACCGAATCTTGTACTTGTTCCCAGCTAACGGTATATGAGGGGTACCCTTGTCCATAGAACCAATCATCAAAAAAGCCGTCTAGCTCTTTTCCAGAAACGACTTCAAGATGCTCTTGAAAATCACTCGTGCGGGCAAATGCGGCATCGTGATCTTGCAGGTAGTTACGACATGCCTGGAAAAACACAGTGTCACCTACCATCCACCGCAGCATATGGGCGAGATAAAAACCTTTATTATACGTGAGCCTTCCATCGAAAATCACAGAAAGGTCAGTAGTATCTGTGACATAGACCGAGCCTCCCGGCTGACTCGTGATCGAATTGATCTTGGAGGTTTTTACGCCATTCCATTCTGTCGGTCTTAATGCCTCGACGGCCAGCCCTGACAGATATTCCGCCATGCCTTCGCTCATCCAAATATCTGACCAGGAACCAAAGGTGACATTATCACCAAACCATTGGTGGGCCATTTCGTGCGCGATCACGTTGAAGTTGAAAAACCCCATAAAACTCATCGTCTGCACTTCAAGGGCGCCACCGGCAGTATACTGGGCATGTCCATATTTTTCATCCGCAAATGGGTATGCACCAAAGTGGTTTTCAAAAAACTGCAGGATGTCAGGTGTTGCCGCGAGTTCAGCGGATAGAGCGGCCACACTTTCAGGATACAGATAATGATACAATGGCAACATCGTTCCATCCCGGAGCAAAACAGAGTCTTCCACGATGGTGTAATTGGTGATCGCCAATTCCAGCAGATAGGTTGTTGCAATCGGATGGCGATGTCGCCAATGGTGTATCCATTTTCCGTTTATTTCTTCGATGCCTTCCGGCGTTCCATTTCCGGCGACGTATTGATCAGGAGGTGTGGTGACATACACATCTACTGAATCAATCTTGTCAGTCAGGTCTCTTTTGCCGGGATACCAAAGTACACCCAGGTCAAGATCAGTACTGATCACAGGTTTACCACTGTGCATTTCCTGTCGAAGTGTGCCTTCCGATTCATACGAAATGGTGAGCGTATCCTGTTCACCGATCAACAGGCTTTTGCCAAGATCAATGGTGATGAGGTCGTCACTCCGCGAAAACGAAAGAGGGGTATTGCCTCTGCTTATAAAAAGGATGGGCAGAGCATCCTGATAATCCACAACGAACCGGTTGAGCTCATCCACGCGGCTTGAAAAATAATAGGTAATCACCCCTGCTACTTTGTTGATCGCGGGATCGATTTCAACATGCATCTCCTGGTAATGAACATCGGTCTCCGCGGAGGCAAAATTTCGCTTGGTCGGAGTGGTCTGGCTGAGCCCGGCAGTGGTGAAGGACAAACAGGTGATGACCATTAAGCCATGCAGATAGTTTCTGAGGATCATGTGCAGTTGAATTGCAAGGTGTAGAGATTGTGTGGCCTAAAATAGCACAATCCTGTGAATCAGATTGTAGAAGTGGAGACAATGTTTAGAGAGTTTAGTATAAGCACCTGTTCGGTGCTTAAATGTAGAAAGTTTGGAACACCTTCCTGTACCAACAGTATAAATTAATAGAAACACCAAAATCAAAAACCTAAACTTTCTCAACAGCACCACCGGAGGTGGTAAGCGCTAAACTTTTTTAACACTGTTTCTATTGATAAATCCGTTAGACGACCTGATCTATAATAATTCTTTTAGCAAAAAAACTTAAAACAATAATCTCTTCCCCATCTCCATCCAAATTGATTTTTTATACATGAATACAATTTTAAAATGTTTATGTAATCCAGTTAAAATTTAATTAGTATCTTAACATAATTGTCCCCATGGATCATGTGCCTACACCAGGGGGGTAAGACTAATAAATGTCTTGGCCAATAGGCCAGATAGTGCCATTGACCTCTCCAATATGAATTATCACATCATTGTTATTCTATTAAACAATCGTATTATGAAAAACAAAGTGATCCGTCTCCTTCTCATTTCCGGCTTTATGCCCCTGCATTTTTTCATTCTCGCTCAAAACGTAGGCATAGGCACCTTAACTCCGTCCAGTAAGCTCCAGATTATTGGCTCTGCGGATACCACGCAGTTAATCATTGATGCCAACAGCACGCAAAGTAATACGCATCCACTTATTAAACTTCGTAGCAATAGTGGTGCAGATCTGATGTGGATTCATTCGGACAACATAAATAATACCTTTATCGGATTTGAAACAGGCAAAATTAATAATGCAATCGGCGGAGGTGTGTATAATACGTTTATAGGAAGCTTTGCAGGGGCTTACAACAAAACAGGATATGCTAATACCGCCGTCGGAAGTCAGGCTCTTAGTGCTGACACTTCAGGATTTAGCAATACCGCTGCCGGATATCAGGCACTCTGGTCCAATACCTCAGGAACAGGAAATATGGCAATAGGAGTATTAGCCGGTGCTACCAATTCTACCGGTAGTTACAATACTTTTATTGGTACCGAGGCAGATCTTGCATCGTCTACCCAAAGAACAAATGCAACGGCTATCGGTTACAACGCAAAAGTAAATGCAAGTAATGCACTTGTTTTAGGCGGCACCGGCGTAGATGAAGTTAATGTTGGTATCGGAACAGCATCACCAAATTACGATTTACATATTCACAATAGTTTAGATCCAGCTCGTTTGCAATTTACATCTCCCTTTACCGGTACTACTACTATGGATGGTTTTCTAATCGGGCATAATAGCGAATCTGGCGAAGGATTTATATGGAACAAAGAAAATGAGAGCATTTTGTTTGCTACAAATAATATTGCAAGGATGAAAATTCTAGCGGACGGAAAAGTCGGCATCGGTACGGGTTCGCCTAACTACGATGTACAAATTCACAATAGTATAGGCCCATCTCGTCTGCAATTTACTTCTGAATTAACTGGCACTACCATTTCTGATGGTTTTATTATCGGGCATAATAGCGAAACTGGCGAAGTATTCGTATGGAACCAGGAAAACGAAAAAATTTTGTTTGGAACAAATAGTATTGGGAGGATGCAGATTACAGCAGATGGAAAAGTAGGCATTGGTGGAATAGTTCCAACAGCTCCTCTCCATATCCTGTCTGGCACAAATACCACTACGCTATCCATAACATCCGCTGCTGCAGGTTCGCTTAACCTGTCCAGTTATTATAGTGAAACAGCTCCGTCCGCTATCAGGGGAAAATTAACAACAACCGGCGGTAATGATGGCACTGGGGTGTATGGGTCTGCAATTGAGTCAAATTCGGGCTTTGGTATTGGCGGTGTTTTTACTGGGAAATGGTATGGATTGGTTGGAGCCGGACAGACGGGAGCCTCTGCAGGTGTTTATGCTGATGCTAATGGTGCTACGAATGCGATTTATATCAATGGGAACATTGCTGGTACAGGTACAAATAATTATTCTTCAGACATTCGTCTTAAAAAAAATATTGTACCACTTTCAAGAGCATTGGATGCGATCGAAAAAATGAAGCCATCAGAATATGAATTTAAAGTGGGCGAGTTTGGTTCAATGTCGCTTCCTGAAGGAAAGCACTTTGGCGTAATCGCTCAGGACCTGCAACAAATATATCCGCAACTGGTAATTGAAAATACTTATAGCGGTGATTCAAAAGAGGGATTCAAATATCTAGGTGTTAACTACAACGAACTGATACCGGTTTTAATAAAAGGAATGCAGGAACAACAGCAAATCATCGAAGACTTATTAGCACGTATCGAATCCCTGGAGAAAAAATAGAAGCCTTACTAGGAGCAAAGATTAATTTTCATTTGCAGATTTAACCGCAATTCCTTTTTGTAAGGGCTTTAGAATAGAACATGAGTTTAGAGAATTTAGTTTATAGCGCTTTTAGCGCAATAAGTTTAGAGAATTTAGTTTTTTTTTTTACTAAACTTTCTAAACAATACCATCGAAGATGGTAAATGCTAAACTTTCTAAACGCTGTGTCTTAGAAATTGACTGTTGATTCAGATCACCCATAATACACTAACCATTTTACCTACTAATCTCTTAAGCCTTTTACACGCTTAGATTCGTGCGAAACATCTGTATCGCAATCGCCAGCAACAGAATTCCAAAGATTTTCCGTAATGCATCCGTCGCAGGCTTAGGCAATTTCTTTGCAAGGAATGGCGTGCTTCTCAACACAAAGAAGATGATGGCGAGATTGACGACAATTCCAATAATGATTTCCCATGTCTGAAAACTGGATCTGAGCGATAGTATAGTGGTGAGCGTTCCAGCACCTGCCAGGAGCGGGAAGGCGATAGGCACAATACTTCCAGAAGAACTCTCCGAAGTTTCTGATTTGAAGAAATGAATCCCCAGCACCATTTCCAAACCAATGAAGAAGATGATCAGTGATCCGGCAAGGGCAAACGAACTCACCTCAACACCGAAGACCTTCAGAATGGCTACTCCGAAAAAGAGGAAGGCCACCATTAGCACACCAGCCGTAATCGTAGCTGTTGTGGCTTGGATTTGTACCCCACGTTTCTTAAGATCCAGAATGATCGGCAAGGATCCAATGATATCAATCACTGAAAACAGGATCATGGTGACGGACAATACAGCTGAAATAGCCATGGTGTTTAAGTTTAATTTACACCAATATTAATGGTATTTGCGTCTAATTTGTTTCAATATAGTATATTTAGTGTCAAATTATGCTATAATGGCATTTTTTAAATAAATATATACCAAGACGTATCATGAATCAGACGATAGAAAATCAAATTGACAGCACCGATATCCGCATTTTGGAGGCTTTGATGGAAGATGGGCGCATAGCTTATTCCACCCTGGCTGATGAAATCGGCTCATCTAATACATTGGTCCACCAACGTGTAAAGAAGCTCAAAGAGACCGGTATCCTGACTAAACCAGTATTTCTTGTGTCACCCGAACATGCAGGATATGACACCACTGCATTTGTCCTCATCATCGTGCGCGAAGCCAATCAGATCAACGAAGTGATCGACGCCTTAAAAAAGATTCCTGAAGTAGTGAGTTGCATCAGCATCATGGGTCGCTACGATCTCATGGTCCGCATCTATGCCGGGGCCAATCTGGACGAACTCATCGAAACTGAATTTGATCTTGATAATCTCGTCCTCAAAATAGCCGCATCTGAGAACCTCCTTGACCAATTGCGATTTTCGATTCAAACCATGATGACATTGGATAGCAATACATGGCAGCTGGATACTGCTGACTTTATAACAATTGACCAAATTGAAATCGTCATTCCGGAAATGTCTGCATCTGTTATTCAAAATCCGCAGGTCGTCGAAAAGCAAGTCAAAATAGATCAGATCAATGCTGAATACAATTATGAAAAGGCACAATCCAATCAAATGCTGGATTTTTTCCAGGTGCGCTATGCTAACCTTCCCTTTAATGCCGATTTAAATCGAGAACTTTCCTTTGGGTTAGCGATCAACCTCCCATTCAAAGGAACCTCACGTGTCAATATGAGCGAACTCGCTATTGATAAAAACGAAGCGAGTCAAAATTTGCAAGTATACATTGCCGACATTACCAGACAAGTGGCTGGTAGCAAGCTTCAAGTGGAAGCATTGGCAAAACGATTTCGGATGGCCCAACAACAATGGCAGGATAGTCAGGCCCGTTTCACGCTCGAACATGCTGAAAACGCGCAGACTGAAGGACCATTGACATTGCTCAATGCACGTGAATTACAACTCAAACGTCAATTGAACCTCCTTGAAATCGAACGTGATTTAATGGAACAGTATTTAAATATTTTGGATTGGACTGGCCGACTTTCAGAAGAGCCTCCTATCAATTATCTGTCCAATGAATTAAGTGCGTATTAACAGAGCGTAAGAACGTGAGAGCGTGAGAGCGTGAGAGGTGTGGGTTAAGTGTGTGTGTGTGAATAAACATGAGTTCTCTATGCCCTATGCTCTATGCCCTCTGCCTTTCACCAGCTTCCTCTTATCGTTACAGAAACATTCCTACCAGCGGAACTGATATTGGATGCAAAGACCCTGTAATTTGTATCCAGCAAATTTTCCAATCCTGCCTGTACGGTGAAATTTTGTGTCAGCTGATACGAAGCCTTGATATTGAGGGTAGCCCATGAAGGCATTCCATCCACTGTGGCAAAAGGATAGTTGTCTTCACCATTCAGATTATAATCTTCCAGTTTTTTCCATCCATTGTACATGGCATACACTTCAGCCCTGAATTTTTTGATTTTATAATCAAGACTTGTTTTGCCAAACAATGGCGGAATATGGTCCAATGGAGAATCTGTTGTGTCGGTATTGATCCGGCCATAGGTATAATTGAAAGTACTGTACAAGGTCAAACCATCCGTTAATTCTACTGATACAAAAGCGTTAATGCCAAAGATATACGCGCTGCCGGCATTGACATTTGTGGTGACATCACTAAGCTCGCCATTATATTCAATCTGGCTCTGTCCGTTAAAG
>JANNSS010000176.1:0-4063 GCA_031402955.1 Saprospiraceae bacterium | reverse complement strand
CGACCTTCATTGTGGGATTAAGTATGGCTGTTGTCATAGGGCCGTTGCTCTGGTGTCCTTACCTGCAACGTAGGGCCGTTGCCCTGGTGTCCTCACCAGCAACTAAGGATTGGCTTAGGAGATTAGAGGCTTAGGAGGTTAGACATTGACTAGAAGGACCAAATTTGCGTTAATCATTTTTGAAATGCATCTGCGTCATCCTTGTGGTGAGCGTAGTCGAACCATGCGTTCCATAGCGAATTGGCCGTTGCCCTGGTGTCCCCACCAGCAACGCAGGGATGGCTTAGGAGGTTAGACATTCACTAGCAGGATCTAATTTGCGTTAATCATTTTTAAAATACATCAGCGTAATCAGCGTTCCAAAAATGACAATATGCCGTTGCTCTGGTGTCCTCACCAGCAACTATCGGGAAGAACCATTAAATTGCAGAACACTTCCATCTGACGCTGGAAAATTATCTTGACCAACAAACATACCACATGTATAAATGTATCCTGCTCCTCCTCTTCTCTTGCTTTTGCAAGGTTTCTATCGCTCAAAAAGTGGCAACCGTATATCTGAATCCCGATGACAGCACTTCCAATTTCTACATGATTGTCTATCCACCCAAGCTTCCATGGTCAGGCTACATGTTTCTGATCCAAGGGATGTTTCAACAGGCAGAGGATCTTTTCATTCAAACGGAATTGCCCAACCATGCAGCACAGCAAGGTATCCTGACGATCATCCCTGTTTTCAGAACAGGCATTGCTTCCTTTGGGATGGATACGGCTACACAAGCTTCCTTTCTGGAAATCCTTGATCATGTGACGAGCCATCATAAACTTTTTGACGAGCCATTTTATGTAGGTGGCTTCTCCATTGGAGGTACATGTGCATTAAAATATGCGGAACTGGCCTATGCCAATGATTATCCCATCAAGCCTGCTGCTGCATTTGCTATTGATTCGCCCCTGGACTTCGAGAGAATTTATAACACCATTGTCCGAGAGAAGAGGCTACTGCCAAAGGGGAGCGAACCTCAGCCTGAAGGGGAATATATTCTCAAGCGCCTGGAGGGCGTTTTTGGAGGAACCCCGGATCAAGTGTTACCAAGCTATTTCAAAATGTCTCCATATTCTTTTAATGATACATCACAACAGGCTATTAAACCGCTAAAGAATCTGCCCATTCGGTTATATACCGAACCAGATGTAGTATGGTGGTTAGAGGATGGAACGGATTATGCGGGCATGAATGCTTTTGATTTTGCAGCGCTGACGAATGAATTAACCAGGTTGGGAAACACAAGAGTTGAAATGATCACGACGGATCATAAAGGTTTTAGAAAACCAGCGAATGAGCGGCATCCGCATTCATGGAGTATTGCGGAACCACAGGATTTGATAAATTGGTTGAAGGCCCAAAGGTAAAAGTTGGGCTTTGTGTAAATTTGTGTAGGTGAAGATGAGGGAGTTAGAAAGCGTTTTTAAACGGGTATAAGCGTAAGTAAACGGATAATTGAGTGAATATATGAAAAGCGCAAGTTTGGCTTGCCGCAATGAATGTATTGAAAAACGCACCATTAAAGCATTGATTATCAAATGATATCCAGTACCTTGAGTTGCGGATATATCCGTGTTGAACCAACATGCCATTCGGCAATGAGTCCCCTTCTTATTTAGTACATTGTTTTCCTAAACTAATTAATGTTATGGAAAAAAAATGCTTACCCAATTTGCTGCCAATGCCTTGCAGCGCACTGCTGATTTATTCGCTTTAGGTGAATACAGCGAAGCTACTAAACGTAGTTATCTTTCTGAACTGCGCTATCTCTTTGCACATTATGTAACTACCCGGCCATCACAACTTACCGAAAAAATGGCCGTGGACTATCTGATTTATCTTGCGAAGACATTAAAGTGCAGCAAGGTTAAGATCAAAATGGCTTCACAGAGCTTTTCTTTCTTCTTTGCGCATGTATTGAAAAAAGATTACCATTCTCCAAAAGTGTTATATGGCGCTCATTCCAGCAAACTACCTGCGGTCATGAGTGCCGACGAAGTACGCAGTATTATTCAGAGCGTGAAAAGCAGGAAGTACCGTACGCTGTTGTCTCTGGTGTATAGCACTGGCTTGCGATTACAGGAGCTGTGCAATTTAAAGATAGAGCACATCGATAGCAAACAAATGGTCATCAAGGTCGTTGCCGGCAAAGGCAAAAAGGATAGGATTGTCCCTTTGTCACATGGCATACTGAGTGAGCTCAGGCTTTATTTTCTGGAGTATCGGCCTGAACAGTATTTGTTCAATGGATGTAAGAAGGGGAAGAAGTACAGTCCGAGGATGGTACAGCATATACTCTCAAAATCCCTTATTGATCTTGGATTAAACCATAAGAATTATTCCTTTCATACACTTCGGCATAGCTTTGCTACGCACCTATACGACAATGGCACCGATCTGTTGACCATCCAGCATCTGTTGGGTCATCAGCACATTTCACAGACCATTCAATATCTCCACCTAAGTACGAAGCGCTTAGCCAGCATTGTCAATCCTTTTGATGTTCTTATCGGATTAACAACGGAAGATCCACTCAATAAGGAACAATGGTAACAGCAACAGCAAAGCCTGTTACTGTTCAACAAATACTGCAACAATATCACACTTCGTCCCGTCATCCTCATGTGGATCATGTGATGACGCAATTAAAGAAATGCAAAACGAACGATCTGGGTTTTCATTTATACAAATGCAAGGATGTCGATTGTGCGCAGTATACGTATCAATACCATAGTTGTCGTAACAGACACTGCACACAGTGTGGTGGCTTCAAGAAGGATGAATGGGTAGAGGATAGACGCAGAGAACTCTTGCCCATCGGATACTATCATGTTGTTTTTACATTGCCACATGAACTCAATAGTCTGATCCTTGGCAACCGGGCGCTGTTGTTAAAATTGCTATTCGATTGCTCTGCGCAAACCTTACTTGTGTTTGGCAAGGATGAAAATCATCTGGGTGCTCAACCAGGAATCATAAGTGTGTTACATACCTGGGGTCAGGATCTGAGCTTTCATCCACATGTGCATTGCATCGTGAGCGGTGGTGGTATTGTCCCTGCTTCTGGAACGGGGACAAAAGGTTCTACAAATCTTTTGACGTGGAGGCATGCCAAGCGAATACAGGATAACTTTTTGTTTCCAGTCAATGCTATGCGTGTGGTCTTCCGTGCAAAGTATCTGGAGGGGTTAAAATCATTGCATGCAAATAGATTGCTTCGCACAAAAGATGGAAGTCAGGTCCAGCGTCTTATCAATTGTTTGTACAGGAAAAACTGGAACCTGTATGCAAAAGCCCCTTGTGCAGGACCAGAGCAGGTGATTGAGTACCTGGGACGCTATACACATAAAGTAGCCATCAGCAATTACAGGATATTGGGAAATGATAAGCTCAATGAAACAGTCACCTTCCGGTATAAAGATTATGCAGATGGAAATGCAACGAAACTCATGACCCTTACAGGTCAAGAATTTGTCCGGCGATTTGAACAACATATATTACCCAAGCAGTTTACCAAAATCAGGAGCTACGGTTATCTGAGTAACCGTGGCAGAACACTGCGCATGGGCCGAATCACAGAGGCGATGCAAATTCCTGCACATCCGCCAAAGGTCAAAACGCCCTGGACGATCCGTCTTTTTGAGAAAATGGGGAACAGCGGGTCGACTTGCCCGCATTGCAAAAAGGAAAGTCTGGAATTAGTTTGGGTTCAGTTAAATCTATCGTATCAGGTTGGTGGAAGGTGCTCAGATGCTATAGGCATGCCGTTGCATCAGCAAACATTAATACCAGGGTTCAATGACAGCTAAGCACTTATAGAAATGAATGGTGCATGGACACCTGATGACAGATTCCAATCAGTAGACGATACAAACGTAATGCCCAACCTATGCCTTTGATAGAAAAAAAGTGATTCAAAAGGCACTAAACCATAAGATTCTGGTTAGTTTTATGGTCGAAGAATACGTACATGTGAATTACACCCTAAAACAAAGACGTTAAAAGCACCCAATAGCC
>JANNSS010000175.1:0-17947 GCA_031402955.1 Saprospiraceae bacterium | reverse complement strand
CGCAGGAGCAAACTCCTGCAACGGCCATCTTTTTATTGAAGATTTATTGAATAGCTCCGACTTTCAAGTCGGGGGAAAAAGGGAAGATTCAGGGTCAGAAGACCCATATTGTCCTCGATAGCCAGCTTTAGACTTTCGGTTGAAAATCTTCCTCATCTTTGCAATCAGTATGGGAAATATCTTCAATCCGGATTTCCAGGATTTCATTCGGGCGCTCAATGAAGCAAATGTGCGGTATGTACTGGTGGGCGGGTATGCTGTGATTCTTCATGGATACAACCGGACGACAGGCGATTTGGATATATGGGTGGAGAGATCCGAAAAGAATTATACTAGATTGGTATCTGCATTCCGGATTTTCAATATGCCCGTATTCGATATGTCTCTGGAAAACTTTCTCAACACTACAGCGTACGATGTATTTACATTTGGGGTGCCTCCAGTGAGCATTGATATTATGCTTGATGTGAAAGGACTGGATTTTAAAGAAGCATGGTCTATGGCCGAGAGGAAGATTATCGATGATGTAAATGTGAATTTAATCGATTTGCAATCACTGATCAGGGCAAAGAAGGCTTCTGGCCGCCATCGTGATCTGGATGATATTGAAAACATTGCTTAAAATGGAAATGGATTCAAAAAAAGTGATGGAGCAAAGGTTGGATCGCACAGCCTTCAAAATGCAAACTGCTGAGGAGGCTTCGAATACTGTCGCTTACTGGCGTCAAAAACCTGATGCTGAAAAGTTGAGGGCTGCATACCACCTCTCTCTCAGAGCCTGGGGGTATGATCCGGAAAATGAACCGCGTCTTGATCGGACGAAGTTTTCCATGCGGAAACTTTGAAAACGAAAAGCGATGCTTCGACTACGCTCAGCAACCGGAAAAAACTAAATTGAAAAAGACAATCCTTCGATTTCAAATATTCCTCTCAATGCATCGCTCCTGCAACGGCTAAAGCCAAATCTCTTAATTGCCACGGCTTTTAAGCCGTGGTCAAGTTGAAAAGAATATTTGGGCTTCAGCCCAAAGTATTAGACAAGTTTTCTAATCTATATTTTTATTGAAGATTTATTGAATAGCCCCGACTTTCAAGTCGGGGGGAAAGGGAAGATTCAGGGTCGCATACTCGCGTCATTAATCTGATGCTGAAAAATTGCGCGATGCATACCATATCCAGTCTTAATTCCAGCTCCCTGCCCCCATACCCCAACTCCCGCCCCGAATTGTATCTTTACCCCTATTCATTCCTTTACCTCGAAACAATACATGGGAACTATACGCGCAGGAATTACAATCGGAGACATCAATGGTATCGGCCTTGAAGTCATCATCAAGACACTGTCGCACCCTTCCGTGACGCAGCTATGCACACCGGTGATCTATGGCTCCAGTAAAGTGGTCAGTTACCACAAAAACATCGTCAATCCGGGTGACTTCTCCTTCCATACCACCGCTACCGCTGATAAAATCTATACCCAGAAGATCAATGTGGTCAATGTATGGCAGGATACTATCAATATCGCCCTTGGAAAAGAGACGGAGGAAGGAGGCAAAATAGCCCATATCGCCCTGGACAGGGCCGTCAGAGATCTTAAAGAAGGACATATCGACCTGCTGGTCACCGCACCGATCAATAAGAATGCTATGCAAATGGCCGGCTTTCAATATCCAGGCCACACCGAGTACCTCGCCCATGAATTTGGAGTTAAGGAAGGTCTGATGATGATGGTCACCGATGCCCTCAAGGTAGCTATGGTCACCGGTCATATGCCACTCAGCCAGGTACCTCCTTCCATCACCCGGGAGATCATCAGGTCAAAACTGGATGTTCTGATCAAATCCCTCAAGATCGATTTTGGAATCGCCCAACCTGTTATTGCAGTGTTAGGCCTCAATCCTCATGCAGGTGAAGCCGGATTCCTGGGCAAGGAAGAAGAAGAGATTATTCGCCCGGCGATCATCGAAGCCAAGAAATCTGGCGAAATCGTCATGGGCCCATACTCCGCCGACGGCTTCTTCGGATCAATGAACCACAAGAAATTTGACGGCGTCCTGGCTATGTACCATGACCAGGGCCTGATCCCTTTTAAAATGCTCCATTTCCATGATGGAGTCAATTATACTGCCGGGTTGCCCTACGTCAGGACTTCGCCAGACCATGGTACCGCCTATGAGATAGCAGGAAAGAATGAAGCTGATCCTACTTCTTTCAAATCAGCCTTGTTTATGGCCCTCGATATCTTCAGGGCACGTGATCGTCATAAGAAGGACATCGCTAATGCGGTCAGAAAAACACCAAAGCCTTCCGAGATTCCTGAAGAGATGTAACTGTTACATTACGTGAAATTGGTTAGTCAGGTGGTGGAAGACTTTGGTCACTGAAAACGAACAAATTTTAACTTCAGGGCGTCTCTAATAACCGCATTATTATTAAAAGCCACGTTTGATTGTCAATGTATTACAACAGTTGCAGCAATAAATTTGACAGTTATTAGAAACGCCCTTCACTGGCATCAATGGGTGTTTATCATTTTTGGGATGAACCCACATCTCCAGGTGTAGTCAGTTTTGAAGGCGCTATGTATTGAATGGTATAGTAGTCTAGTTCATGCAGGTTGTACAACTTGACAGTCCTGATCAGTTTGTCCGCATACGCCGGATCTGAAGCATAGCCACATAACTGTAGTCCCTTTGCCCACTGCTCATATTCGGTTTTGTCATACACAAACAAAGGCTGGTAGTGCGGTGTGTTCATCAGGAAATCACTGTGATCCGCATACGACGAGAATACAGAATCATATTTGCGGAAACAGGAAGGAATCAGTTTGCCCTTGGCATCACGGTCATCATCCGGATGATAGTGCGCACTACCTGTCCAATAGCTCTTGCATTTGATCCCGAAATGATTGTTTGTTTCCCTCGCCAGCGTGGATACACCCCCATTGGATTCGATGATCGCCTGAGCCATGATGATACTGGCCGGGATGCCGGATCGCACCATCTCGTCTATGGCTATAAACTTATAGGTTTCCACATACGAGACGACATGAGGCTTCAAGGACTCCTTCGGACCTGTAAAGATCAGCAGGCATAGTAGTAGGGTGCTTTTAAAAAATATCATACGATCGGGGAGTAGGTATGTCTATTGCTGACAACGTTAAAGCCAAATTCTATGCCAATTATGCCATGACTTGGCCTTGTTGCTTAAAAACTTAATTTTGGATATGTATACCGCCGTACCTGTTGCTACGATTCAATTGTTTCCTGCCCTTGATGATCTGCTTATAGAGTTACTGGAATCGCTTAGTCCTGAAGACTGGCAAAAACAAACACTTGCCCCTGATTGGAAGGTGAAAGATGTTGCAGCTCACTTGCTGGACGGCAATATCAGATCGTTGTCCTCATCACGTGATGGATATACCGCTGAAGTCGCCGGACAAATCAATGACTATCATGATCTGGTCAGTTATCTCAACCTGCTAAACCGTGATTGGGTCGGCGCTATGAAAAGGGTAAGCCCGGAAATGCTTATTACACTTTTATCGGTCACTAATAAGTTATATAGCGAGCATCTTTCAAGGCTGGATCCTTTTGCAAAGTCAATTTTTCCAGTCGCGTGGGCTGGCGAATCGGAATCACAGAATTGGTTTCATATCGCGAGGGAGTACACGGAAAAATGGCATCATCAGCAGCAGATCCGTCATGCGCTGGGAGGATCTTCCCCACTCTTTAGCAAATTATTTTTTAAACCCTATCTTGAAACTTCCTTGCGCGCACTGCCTTCTCAATTAAAATCGTTCAATGCCGACATTGGAGATACCTTCTCTTTAAAGGTCAGCGGAGAAGGTGGTGGAGAATGGCATTTGTTATATTCACCCGAAGGTTGGGTATATACTACCGAAGCACCATCCTATACTGTGACAAAAATTCACATCGATGATCAGGTGATCTGGAGGATGTTTTCAAAACAGATCTCCAGCGAAGAATTAAAAAACCGTGTCATGATGAGTGGCAATAAAAATTTAGCTGAATTGTTTCTTGATATGAAGGCCGTCATGGTATGATCTGTACACTAACAACATCTTTGGACCCCACCAAGCCAGTTTATATTTTATAGTTTTATTACTTATGTCCAATATCACTTTAGAGCCTGTCACCCCGATTGATCCCACAAAGCGAAAAGTGCTCGTCAATCAATTTGATTACCTGGAAGGTCCTAAGTCAAGGACGAGTGAACTGGCTTTCATCTTCAAGGTGATGTTCCAGTTTATCAAAGGATTCAGAACACTACACTTTGTCGGCCCGTGTGTGACGGTCTTTGGTTCGGCGCGTTTTACAAAAGAGCATCGGTACTATCAGATGGCAGAAGCGGTAGGTGCAGCGATTGCCAAAACCGGATTTACAGTGATGACAGGAGGAGGTCCGGGCATAATGGAGGCTGCTAATAAAGGTGCTTTTGAAGTAGGCGGTGCAAGTGTAGGATGTAATATCCGGCTTCCACTCGAGCAGCAACCCAACCCTTATATGCATGATTGGGTAACGCTGGATTACTTTTTTATAAGGAAATTTATGCTCATCAAATACTCCTATGCTTTTGTCGTCCTGCCGGGCGGTTGGGGCACGATGGATGAGTTGTTTGAAACACTTACACTCGTGCAAACCGGAATGATCCACCATTTCCCGGTGGTGCTGATGGGCAAGGATTATTACGCTCCTTTGATCGAATATCTTGATTTTATGCTCCGGGAAGGAACGATCTCCGCGGATGACCTTAATTATGTCAAACTGACGGATGATCCAGAGGAGGCCTTATTGCACATGGAAAAATATATACTACAATATTATAAAGTGAGGAAGCGGAAAGGGTTCTGGATCCTGGGGGAACGGAAAAGAAAGAAATATATTTAAGCGAAGGCAGCGTTTTGGGGAGAGGATTATCTTTAGTTTTGATTCCCCATTTGTTTAACTGGTCTCAATTTCCTCATGACTATGAAAAAAGTTTTACTTTCTCTACTTCCTTTCTTCCTGTTATTACTGGCTACTCCTGCCATACAGGCGCAGTGTAATGCACAATTTACCTGGGAACAACTGCCGGGTACTCTGCAACTCCATTTTCACAGCACCTCTACCAGCGAACATGATATCATTTCGTATTCATGGGACTTTGGTGATGGTCATGAAGGCGATGGATCAGCACCCTATCATACCTTTCCTGAACCTGGAGTCTACCTGGTCTGCCTGACGATAACAGATAATTTTGGATGCGTCGATGATGTCTGCCATGAAGTGACAGTTGCGGCCGTACAATCTGATTGTAATGCTGAATTTACCTGGGAACAAATCCCCGGAACTTTACAAATCCATTTCAACAGCACCTCGACCAGTGAACATGATATTGTTTCTTATCATTGGAACTTTGGTGACAATCACGAAGGCGACGGCTCCAGCCCCTATCACACGTATACTGAAGGTGGCACTTATTTGGTCTGTCTGATCATCACGGATAACGTAGGCTGCGTCAGCGATGTATGCCATGAAGTCACGGTACAGGGCCTGCCTCCTTCTGAGTGCAATGCGGAATTTATCTGGGAGCAGTTTAGCGGAAGCCTTGAAGTCGATTTTACCAATACGTCTACCAGTGATCATGATATTGTTTCGTTCAACTGGAATTTTGGCGATGGTCATGAAGGAGACGGCCCGAATCCAACACATACTTACCTTGAACCCGGTACCTACCTGGTCTGCCTGATCATTGAAACTGAAGACGGATGCGTCAGTGATGTTTGTCATGAAGTGACGGTCCAGCCTTTAAGTGGCGATTGCCATGCATCGTTTACATGGGAACAGATCCCCGGAACCCTACAGATACATTTCAATAGCACCTCTACAAGCCAAAATGATATAGTTTCCTATGTCTGGCATTTTGGTGATGGAGATGAAGGTGATGGTAATGACCCTTATCATACCTATGATCATCCAGGTGTCTACCTGGTCTGTCTGATCATCACAGATTCAGAAGGATGTGTCAGTGATGTGTGCCATGAAGTAACTGTCGAACCATTAGGTGGTGGTGATTGTCATGCACAGTTTACCTGGGAACAAATCCCTGGAACCTTGCAGATACACTTCAACAGCACCTCTACCAGTCAAAATGATATAGTCTCTTATTCATGGCAATTCGGCGATGGTACGGAGGGAGATGGAAATGATCCGTATCATACCTACGATCATCCTGGTGTCTATCTGGTCTGCCTGATCATCACAGATTCAGAAGGATGTGTCAGTGATGTGTGTCATGAAGTGACCGTCGGAGAACCCGAAGGCGATTGCCATGCTTCATTCAATTGGGAACAATTCCAGGATTCATTAGCCATTCATTTTAACAGCACGTCTACCAGTGAAAACGATATCGTCTCTTACCATTGGAATTTTGGAGATGGCTCGGAAGGTGATGGACAAAATCCTAACCATACCTATAATGAGCCAGGAACTTATCTGGTATGCCTGATCATCACAGATTCAGAAGGATGTGTCAGTGATGTATGCCACGAAGTGACTGTAGAAGGTGAAACCTCAGGCTGTCATGCTATTTTCACCTGGGATCTCATTCCAGGAACAAATAATGTTCACTTCTTTAGCCACTCGACAAGTGAGCACGACATCATATCCTACCATTGGACCTTTGGCGATGGTCATGACTCCAATGATCAAAATCCATTGCATGAGTATGCTGAACCGGGAGTATATCTGGTGTGTCTCCGCATTGAGGATAATACAGGATGCGTCAGTGAGATTTGCCATGAAGTGACGGTCGGCGAACCACAGGAAGGCTGCCATGCTCAGTTCACCTGGGAACAAATCCCTGGTACATTGCAGATTCATTTCAACAGCACCTCTACCAGTGAGCATGATATCATTTCCTATAGTTGGAATTTTGGTGACGGACATGAAGGTGACGGACATAGTCCATACCACACCTATAGCGAGCCTGGGACTTATCTGGTCTGCCTGATCATCACAGACAATACAGGTTGTGTCAGCGATGTGTGCCATGAAGTAACTGTAGGCGAACCAGAGTGCAATGCCACATTCACATTTGAAGTTGAAAACGGAACGGTATTCTTCAATAATAATTCTACAGGCGGTACCCAGCATACAACCTGGTTGTGGGAATTCGGCGATGGAAACACTTCCACTGAAGAAAATCCACAACATGAATACAGCCAGAGTGGCATGTATACGGTATGCCTGTTCATGACAGACACCACCAATGGATGTGAAGATCATTTCTGCCTAACCCTTACGTTTGAACTTGGATTTGAACCTCTTCATTTTGATGAGTTCCCTCAAGGAGCGCAGGCTGCGAGCAACGCAGCCAGTGGGTTCACAGATGGTCCTGTGATCGTTCGGTATACCAATCCTGCTTCAGACGACATATTGATTGATTATACACTTGATCTGGCCTCAACCGTCCGCATTGAACTGTACGACCTGACGGGCTTTAGGTTAGTATCTGAATATATCGGTACGCAAACAGCGGGTAAGCATCAACAAACTATAGACGTTAGCCACCTGTACCCCGGATTATATATCTTATCTGTGACTACAGGTAGTGACCGTAAGACGATGGGTATGACGATCTCGAGATAAACTGAGCTTGCTCATATGCTACCTTTCATGAGATGTTTTTGAAATGAGCAAGAATAAAGGCCCCGGTGACGGGGCTTTTTTTATGTTACTTTTTTCATTGCCAAAAAAGTAACCATGGTTCGACTTGCTTCCCCGCATCCAGGTACTACAGCTCACCAACCAAAGGCTCGTGACCAAAAAAACTCGCTTTAGCCTGCAGTGCTTTTGTTTGTTGTCCTGGTTTGCTTTCTCGCTTACTTGTTTTTCAAATTCCATTTCTTGACAATATGACAGCACAATGAGTCTTGTTTGTGCATGAAATAGACTTCCTACATGCTCAGACAATTTTGTGTCACATATTTGTACCTATTCGAAATGATTTTTTTAAGCTTAACATCTAACTTTAAAAAAAGACAGGCTATGCCTGTTTTTTTATCCTATCTAACTGATCACTGAATACTGATTACTGGATCACCACGGGCCGAGCATATCTTCCTTTCGGTGTTCTCAATTCCAGGATGTATACACCTCTGGGATAATCGGACACAGGAATGACCACATTATTGGTTATATAGTTCCCACGCCAATGCAGTTTTCCGAAGGCATCTGTGAGGTGGAGATACATCTGTCCTACATTATCGTTCTTTACTGAAACATGGAGGACCTCACTCACCGGGTTCGGATATACTTTAAAATTGAATTCATGTGGATCCGCAACAGATGTCACCAAAGAATCTATGATCGTCAATATAGCCTGGGTGGATATTGCATTTCCACATTCATCATTAGCTGTAAATACGATCGTGTGACTACCCACCGGACCGCACGTATCAGATAGGGTCGGAAAATCATTTGTCCAAATTACGCTCCCGCAAAGATCACTGGCACTCGTTCCACCCTGACGATTCAACCATCTTTGTATGATCTCAGATTGATCGCTTAGTCCACAGATGATAGAAGTATCCTGAGCCTCAATATCAACGATTGGAGCAACAGTATCGTGGATCGTGATCGTTGAAGTAGAAGCGGTGTTGTTACCGCATTGATCCGTAGCTGTAAAGATCACCGTTGCACTTCCTGTCACACCACAACCATCGCTTAAGCCTGAATAATTGTTTGACCAGATCACATCACCACAGCCATCACTAGCTTGCGCACCTCCCCGATTGTCTAACCACAGTTGAATTGCATTTTGATGATTAGATGAGCATTCGAACATTGCATCCTGAGACAAAAGGCTGATCGTTGGAGGTGAAAGATCTTCTATTGTAAAACTTGCTGTCGTACCGGCACTGTTGCCACATTCATCACTCGCTGTAAAAATCACTATGGCACTTCCTGTCATACCACAACCATCACTTAAGCTGGTATAATTATGTACCCAGATCACGTCACCTCCAATATCCGATGCCAAAGCTCCGCCATGGTTACTCAGCCATTGTTGAATTTCATTTTCCTGATTCAATGCATCACAGGCGATGGTTTTCGACTGTGCGGCAGCATGCAAGGTTGGTGATGTGTGATCCTGGATAGTGAAAACGGCAGTGGTGGTGTTACTGTTTCCACATTGATCTGTTGCCGTGAAGATGACTGTGGCACTACCGGTGGTACCACACTCATTGCTCAATGTTGAATAGTTATTAGTCCAGTTGACCAGACCGCAAACATCTGTCGCTTGTGCACTGCCATGATTATTGAGCCATGCATTGAGCTCAGGTAAATTGCCCTGCGCGTTAGATTCAACTGTCATATCGGTTGCAGCTAGGTCTATCATTGGAGGAGATGTATCCACAATGGTCAGTGTTGCATTGGTGGTGATCTCACCACATTCATCAGTAGCCGTAAAGGTTACTGCTGCACTTCCTGTTGCACCACATTCATTGCTGATACCAGGGTAGTCATGTGACCAGACCAGTTCACTACAATAGTTAGTGGCGTACGCCCCGCCATGATTGTTGAGCCATGCTTCGATAGCCATCTGTTGATCAGCTATACTGCATTCAATGAGGGTGTCCGTTGCAGGTGCATCCAGTGTTGGCGGACTAGTATTAGGTGCGATCGTAAAATCCATGCTGTTGTCGAGATAATTCTGTCCCTCATTATCCTGGAACACCTGGATCCTGGCCTGAGTAGTAATGCTATCCGGCACCTCCCACTCATAACTCAGTTGACTCGTAGGTATGTCCATCTGCAAGGTATCCCAGGTCTCCCCACCATCGACAGAAAAGAAAAGATCCCAATTGAGCGTAATGTGCGGTGCCACAATGTGCCATTCAATCACGATAGTTTGGCCGACGATAAACGTCTCGCCTCCCTGTGGATAGTCCAATGCAACATGTGCCTTGCTTTGATAGGCATGTCCAAATAAAAAAACAAACATCAGGATTCTCAAAGTCAGCGCCTTCATCCAATAGATTTACAACAAAAGTAACAGAAGTGATCTGAATCGAATACAACACCAGAGATTGGCGATGTAAGGTGCGCATGACTCTTGCCTTATTTCCGTACTTTTAGTGTCATATCATATAATCATGAAAGCGCTCATTTCCAGAATCATATTCATAACGCTGATGCAATGCTTTGCAGGTTCTCTGCTAGCCCATGTAGAACTTGACAATCCATTGGGTGGTGAGACGTTCATTGTTGGTCAGACAGTAACGATTCAATGGCATATCGCTATTCCACACAACACCCTCAATTGGGATGTATTGTTTTCATCCGATGGCGGAGCTACATGGGCGTTTATTCAAATGGACCTCCCGGTAGGCTCATTGAGTTATTCATGGGTTGTGCCTGATATCATCACCTCTCAAGCAAGGGTATCGGTGATACAGGATAATGAAGGGCAGGATTACCAGGATGAGAGTATGAATTTTACGATCCAGGCTCCTCCGATGCTTCCATTCATTGTCTTAGGAGCCATCGATACCATTATTGAAAGCAATATTGAAAACCAGGAGGATGCGATACAATCGTGGCTAGACAATCATGGAGGAGCGTCAGCGACAGGTTTTTGCGGCGAGCTGATATGGTCTGATAACTATATCAGCTTAAGTAATGAATGTGGCGTCACAGGTAGTGCTTTGGTGACCTTCACGGCGTTTGATGAATGTGGCAGTACGGAGACGGTCGCAACGGTGACGGTCAGTGACACTTCTCCTCCAGTTCTGGAACTTCCCTCTTCGCCACTACTCGTTGAATGCGATGGAAGTGGAAATACACCAGAGCTCAATGGCTGGCTTGATAACCAGGGAGGAGCCATGGCTTCAGATGCAGGTGGTACTGTGAACTGGTTCACCGATGAAAATTGGTCAGAGATTGTTTGTGGTTCGACCAGCGTTTTCTTTATGATCTTTGTCGCTGTAGATGAATGTGACAACTTCACATCTACCCAGTCAGCATTTACGATTGAAGATCACACACTTCCTGATATTCAAATAGTAGCTCAGGATACGATCATTGAATGTGGTCTTCCCAATACACAAGCTATCCTTCAAAGCTGGCTGGACCGCCAGGGCGGAGCACAAGCAAGTGACCTTTGCGGAAGTGTAGTCTGGATAAATGACTTTCCTGTGGTGGTGGACACTTGTCATGCTGCCACTACCGTATCTGTGAATTTCACAGCTATGGATGAATGCGGCAATAGTAGTAACACCAATGCCAACGTCATACTCATGGGTACATCTGGCACTTCTACGACTACTCTGGGTGAATTTGATTTTAACGTATCACCCAATCCCGCGCATGATCAATTAAAGATTACTATTGGTAAATATGAATCCCTCTTTGTCTCTTTAACACTTTTTAATGTCTTCGGACATCAGGTGTTATCTGTTAAGGAAGTGGCGGGAGAGATCAATATTGATGTGAATGGAATCGCAGCGGGAATGTATCTGTTGTACGCTAAATCTACTCAGGGTTTTTATACCCGGAAAGTCCTGATCGAATAGTCGAGGCAGAATAGTTTACAACCTTCAAGGGTAAGCGAAAAAGTGAATTGAGATAGTTGTTATCCCTTATTTGTAGAATGAATGAGATTCACTTTTAGCATACTCGCATTGATCGCTACCACCACGGTACTAATGCTCATAAGTACTGCGCCTGCTGCAGGACTCAGCAAAATCCCGCTTTTGTATAGCACCCCAGCCGCCAACGGAAGGGCCACGATATTATAGCCAGTAGCCCAAATGAGGTTCTGGATCATTTTTCTGTATGTAGCTTTTCCAAATAAGATCAGGTTGACCACATCTTTTGGGTTGCTGTTGACCAATATGATTCCTGCTGTTTCAGCAGCGATATCGCTCCCGCTTCCCACCGCTATCCCAATATCAGCTTGCGCCAGGGCAGGAGCGTCATTGACTCCATCACCAGTCATCGCTACAAATTCCCCCTGTTGCTGGAGTTCTTTGATCTTCTCCAGTTTCTGATGAGGTAATACTTCTGCCATAAAACTCTCCATGCCCAACGTTTCACTTACACTTTTAGCTACCCGCTGATTGTCGCCTGTCAACAGGATGGATTTGATGTTGTTTTGTTTCAAGGTTTTAATGGCATCGGCCGATTCGGGGCGTAATTCATCTGACAGTGCTATATATCCTGCCAGTGCATTTTCAAGAATCAGAAAGACTGCTGTTTCAGTATCATTTGCTTTGAAAGTATCAGGGATGGCAATATTGTTTTCTTTTAAATATCCCGGGCTGACCACAAGTACTTTTTTACCTTCTACAGTAGCTTCAATTCCCTTTCCCGTGATGGCATTAAAGCTTTCTGTTACCGGAATGGAAATAGAAAGATCCTTTGCCTTTTTTAGAATACCGGTTGCAATCGGGTGCTCCGAGTTTTGTTCCAAAGCTGCTGCCAACCGAATGATTTCATTTTCTGTGAGCCCTTCCTTCAGGGAAACAATTTTCGAGACTTCAAATTTTCCTACCGTCAGCGTACCTGTTTTGTCAAATACAATGGTGGTTATTTTCCGTGCGTTTTCAAAAGCCGTTCTGTTTTTAATCAACAACCCATTTTTTGCTGACAACGCTGTTGATTTTGCCACCACTAAGGGTACTGCCAATCCTAATGCATGTGGACAACAAATCACAATGACAGTTACCATCCGCTCCATGGCAAAGGCCAGTGTTTGTCCTGCCATCAACCAAATTGAAAAAGTAATGATACCTCCAACGATGGCAATGAGCGTAAGCCATCTTGCGGCTGTGTCTGCCAATAACTGTGTTTTTGATTTCGATTTTTGCGCATCCTCTACTAATTTAATGACCTGCGAGAGATACGAGTCCTTTGCTGCATGGGATACCGTTATCCTGATGGAGCCGTTACCATTGATGGAGCCGGCAATGACCTTATCACCTTTGATTCGTTGTACCGGTTTCGATTCACCGGTCAACATAGATTCATTCAGATAACTTTCCCCTTCCAATATAATTCCATCAGCCGCCACTTTTTCACCTGGTTTGATCAGGATGATATCTTTTTCATTTAGCGTTTCGGTGGGCACTTCTGTGATTTGATCACCTTTCACCAAATGCGCCTCATCAGGCATCAACTGTACAAGCAATTCCAGTTCACGAGAGGCTCCTGCAACAGATTTCATTTCGATCCAATGTCCCAGTAGCATGATCAGGATAAGGGTAGACAGCTCCCAGAAAAAATCCATGCCCTCGAGACCAAAGACTGTTGCCACACTATACACGAAAGCAACGGTGATCGCGAAACCAATGAGCGTCATCATCCCAGGGTTTCTGACTTTTACTTCACCAACCAACCCTTTGAGGAAAGGCCATCCGCCATGGAAAAAAACTACAGAAGATAAAGCAAGCAACACATATTTCGAACCCGGAAATGAAATGCTGAAGTTGAGCCAGTGCTGTATCATTTCCGAAAGCAGCATGATCGGAATCGTGAGGATCAACACGATATAGAAACGCTTTTTAAAATCAGCTATACCCCCATGATGAGACTTGTGCTGATCGTCAGATTTTGTTTTAACCAACGGCACCAGGTTCATCCCACAGATGGGGCAATTGCCGGGACCATCCTGTACGATCTGCGGGTGCATCGGGCATACATATTTTTTAGCCCTTGGTTGTGTTACATCTGCTGCTGTGGACTTGTGATGCGTTTCAACCTCAGCGTGATTGGGAGATGCTGTTTTTCCCACAGGCTCGAGGTTCATGCCACAGATTGGACATTGGCCAGGTGTGCTCTGCTTGATTTGGGGATGCATTGGGCAGGTATAAATAGTCTCGGCCAGACTAGGTGTTGATTGATGTTGATCTTCCATGTTGAAATAGTAAATTAACCCTTGTTAGAAAATAAGGTCATTTACCACTTAAAATCATGATACTGAAAGATTACATCAAATCAAGGGTTACCGAAAAGAAGTTAATCCTCTTTCTGCTGTCTGGCAGCCTGATCCCGACAGATAGGAAATTATTAGCGATTCAGGTGAGAAAAGATGCTAAAACTGACTCACAATTAAGAGTGTTGACTCGGTAAATGATTTTGAACTGATCGTGATGGTATATGCACCAGGTGTAAGATAGGGATCATTGAGCTGAATATGTTGTTTACCCGCTTCTAATTCCTTAATCTGTGTAGATAAAACCCTTTTACCTGTCATATCATGGACACTAATCTTGACTACTTCGGCAGTTGGTATATAAAAACTAATGTTTCTCTCCGCTCCAGATGGATTAGGGATCACTTTCAAAGCTTGCGGTTCCGTTTTAGACTCTTCTACGCTGTTTATGATCCCAGAGATTCCGGAATATTCCCATACATCATTGAATAGGGATGATGTACCCTGACCTCCGAAGACCAGGAGTTTGTCCTGGTCAGGAAGATATATGGAAGTATGACCAAAACGTGGTAGTGGTCTGTTTGCTCCTTGAGGCAAGGTATCCCACTGAGCGGCATCAAGTGAAAAAAGCCATAGGTCATTTACCGCTCCGGCTTTATTTCCTTGATTGAGTGTGTTGCCTCCGAATACGACTACGTTGCCCTGGCCGCAATATGAATTGGATGAAAAATGTCGTGCAGAGGGTTTGAAGGTTGGAGTCCGATCTGTCCAGCTATAGGTATCGGTATTAAGTGTCCAGAGATCATTCAGATTTCCATTTTGCTGTCCTCCGAATACGATCATCTCTCGCCGATCCGGAGCAAAACTTTGTGAGGTCAGACACCTTTCAAGTGGAAAAAATAAATTGCTTCTATTCGTCCAGCTCTTTTGATCTACATCAAATCCCCAGGTGTCATCAAACCTGCCTGACGTGGTAAATCCCGCAAAAGTGATTACACTTCGATTTATAGGATCAAATACTGTAGCAGTTCCGTACCGTTTTAGGGGTGCACCACCCACATTGCCATCAGGAAATAATTCCTGCCATGTACTGTCTGCAAAGTTAAAAGCCCAGACATCATTGTACAAGACACTACCCTGACCGGACCAGATGATCATGCGGTTCATCTCCGCATCATACATGGAAAGGTGGGTTGCCCTGGGCGCCGGGGCTACAGCAGATGTATGCGGAATAGGGGACCAGGTATAGGTGGACAAATCAAGATTCCAAAGGTCATTTACATTGCCATTTGTTGTAATACCTCCAAACACAACCATTCGATGATCGGAGGGTATATATATGGCTGAAGCATTTGTCCGACTGGTGATAGACCCGCTCGAGGAGACCATTTCCCATGATTGCGCGAAGGCGGAAGTGCAGGAAAGGCTTAGCACCAAAAGTAAACTTATTAAGCGCATGAGGTATCTGATTTGAATAGGATGAGGAGTTAGAAACCGGAAATAATATGATTTTGTTCTCTAATTTCTCAGCTTTATATTCTTTAACTATCAAACGATTACAAGATTTACGAAATTGTAAACTACGGCCATTCCCAATGTAACCTTTGCGTCAAATCAGCATTTGGCAGCGGACCATCATAAATTGGAGATAAACTCCGATAGCCTGACGAATGCCCTATTGCTTTATAAATCCTTTTGTGATATAGAGATTATGCTCAAGTTGAATGCTAACATAATAATAACCCCGGGCTAAACCGCCGAGATCAATCTGATACCCATGCCCTTCATATACTCGTTGGCCAACAGTATTGAATATACTTACCGTTTTCAATTCATTTCCCAACCCCACGATGCTGATCGTTTCAGATGCTGGGTTAGGCTTTAAGAATATCGATTCTTCATTTATCTCGGTTGTAGCGACCGGCAAACGCCAGCATACATCAATTTCCGGATTGTCATAGAGAAGTGTATCATTTCGATACATACACATGATCGCAGTTCCATCTCCATCAATTTGACAGTAACTATTCATATCAAAAAAACCATCCAGATTTCCCAGACCCTCGACCCATTGAGTATAATATTCAGTTCCGGGTGTATCTTCAATGCAACGCAGCAACCATCGTTTTTTTTGTTCTCCGGTCGCTAAAACAATGCTATCAATACTATCCACTATGAGTTGTATTCCTGAATTATATTCCAGAAAAGTATCATTCACCATTAAATTGAAATTATACACTTCCGCTTCCATCGGACTTGCGTCGATATAAACGATATTATTTTCACTTCGAAAATAATATGCTGTACCGTCCCAATTCTCCGATAATTCTTCATCTGTTCGAAGCAACTCAAAATATGTCTTGCCTGAAAAAATGGTGGGTGTAGCTGACATGGTAAATTTAAAACTCTCGCTCCATCCATTCATGTATTGATGATGCTCGGTCCATACAAATGTGGAATCCAAAAACCCAATGTCTGCCGGTGCAACAGCTACTTCATCCCGAATCTGAATGATCCTGCCCACAGAAGGAATATCATCCACCATGATCATGAGCATATAAAATCCGGGAATCAATTTTACAGAATCTATTGGAAGCGTTGCCACAAGATGACCTTCGCTTTGTGTATAGTCCAGCGAGAGATAACGATTGTTCCCGCTGTTCATAAAATGCGTGACGACCGCATTTGACATTAGTATAACTTCCGTCACTGAATCTGTCTTTGAAAAATCCAATTCGATCTTTCCACCACGCGCGAAGGAGGATACGTTTACATTATTTATTTCCGGACGAACACCCCTGAAAAGATAAGGAGGCTTAAAAGCTTCGATGACACTGAAAGATGGTTCATTTCCCGGCTGGCCTTCGCCACCAACAGCAATCACCCTTCCATCCGGAACAAGAATGGTCAATGCATGATACTCTCGGAAGTAATTCAGATCATCTAGTCGTCTCCAGTTATCCAAAGCGGGATCATAGAGATCGGTGAGTTTCATATAGCCCCATTGATTAACAGTAGCAGTAGTGGTATCTTCTTTATATCCGCCCATGACCAGGATTTTTTTGTCGGGCAACAAACAAGTCTTTGGCCTTGATCGAATGGGCAGGATACTTGAACCTAAGGACCAACTATCAAGCACCGGATCATAGCGTTCGATGAACGATCCGTAGACGCCAGGAGTAAATGTTTTGTAACCAACGGCAATCACTTCTCCATCCGGCATCAACACCAATTCGCAATCACTATGGTCTCCATTGGGTAGGCGAGGGCTTTGAACGAAACTTCCTGCAGGCTCCCATTGATTGTTGGATGGATCAAATAATTGTGGTGGACGATGTGTCATCAATGCCCTTCCATCATATAAGACGACAATGGGCGATATTTCATTTCCTAGTGTAAGCGTATCTGTAAAAGAGCTCTGGCCTGTCTGAGGATCATATATTTCAGCAGTGTTTGTCCGTTGAGGGTTATTCAAATTGCCACCACCCGCTATTAGAAACTTACCACTTGGCAACATGGCCACTGTAGGATACCAACGGTAATCCAACATGCTTGGTTTGATCTCCCAGGTATTCGTTGTTGGATCAAATGTTTTTACTCTTTGGGTCCCGGGTCCATACACTTCCTGAAGCGTACCTCCGATAAACCATATAATACTGTCTTCTGTCTGGATCGGACCTACACAACCTTGAACATTTACATCACCAACCGTGAACACCGTATCATTAGCCACAGGATCAAAATAGAATGGATCTTTGGTGCTATGGCAATAATAAATGCGGCCATCAGGCATCAGGACACCCATATCGGTACCACCTAAAGCTTCCGGAGATTGGACGATAGTCTCCCAAAGGCCCGGGTTAGTTTCTTCGGCAAGGGTAACATTTATATTTTCAAGAATAGGAACATTAATCATTAGTTCAACATATTCCTTGCCCTTCTTTGCAATTCCTAACTGATAATCTCCTAGAGGAACATCGTCAAATGTAAAAACGCCATTCTCATC
>JANNSS010000174.1:0-2969 GCA_031402955.1 Saprospiraceae bacterium | reverse complement strand
GATCACCGTACAGCGGGATATTCAATTGGTTGCATACACTCGATCCAGGCTGCATTTCCACGCCATATCCGCTGCGGCATCGATTCCGCTGATCCAAAAAGCAAAAGGAGATAAACTCTCCGTCACGTGTGACGTACCGGCTATGCACTTACTGCTGGAAGACAAGGATGTTGGTGATTTCAACAGCCACCTGAAAGTGCTTCCTCCCTTCCGCGAATCAAAAGACCGTAAAGCGCTGATCAAAGGACTAAAGGATGGCGTCATTGATCACATATCCTCCATCCATACACCGATGGAAGTGGAAACAAAGGAATGTGAATTCACTTACGCTTCTTTTGGATCTATCGGTTTAGAAACAGCTTTTGCAGCAGCGAATACTGTATTACGCTTTGTCATGCCGCTTGAACAGATCATTGATAAATTCTGCTCAGGGCCAAGACAAATCCTCGGCATAGAGGTTCCGCTGATCCGACGTGGTGCTCAGGCAGAACTCACGCTTTTTGATCCTGATATTGAATGGACCTACAAAGGCACTAAACATTCACAGTCCGTCAACGATGCTTTGACCGGAAGAACATTTACCGGAAAAGTGATTGCAACAGTGCTTAAAGATCATGTATCGATAAATTAATATATTTGATATTCTTCTCAACCAAATCAAAACCAATACGAACTATGTCAATTACGCTCAAATGGGGACTGATCACCGGGATGGTGTACGTCATTTTTTCTTTAGTCTCAAACATGCTTGGACTTCAGCAGGGAAGTGGCGGTAGTGGCGGGCTTGGCATACTGATATACCTCCTGCAATGGGGAAGTACCTTTTTTACGATTTACATGGGCGTAAAAGAAATCCGTGAAAATGAACTCGGTGGTCACATTAATGTTGGACAAGCCTTCAAAAAAGGGATGGCTATAGCACTGATAGGTGGTTTGATTTCTGCGGTGTTTACGTTGATATACATGAATTTTATTGATCCTGATATGGGTGACCGCATCCTTGAAGGGGCTGAAGACCAATGGGACCAGGCCAATATGCCGGAAGAACAACGCGAAATGTCCAGAAAGATTACGGGTATTTTCCTGAATCCATGGATCATGGCTCCATTCGTCATTATCTGGATCGCCCTTGGTGGAATGATAAAATCACTCATTGCGGGTTCGATTCTCAAGAATGAGGCACCACCAACAGTTCCTATGGCTTAATATAATATATGTCTGCACCTGATCTTGATTTAACTCTCGTCATTCCACTGTACAACGAAGAAGAATCTCTGCCTGAACTCATGGCATGGATAGACCGTGTTGTAAAAGCTAATAACATACAACATCTGGAGGCAATCCTGATCGATGATGGAAGCACAGATGGGTCGTGGGAGGTTATCTCAACGCTGCATAATACATACCCCTGGATCAAGGGCATTAGGTTCAGGCGCAACTATGGAAAATCTGCTGCGCTGCAAAAAGGATTTGAAGCAGCCACTGGGGATGTAGTCATCACGATGGATGCAGATCTGCAGGATTCCCCCGAAGAGATCCCTGAATTGATGCGCATGATCCGGGAGGAAAAATATGATCTGGTCAGTGGTTGGAAAAAAGAACGTCAGGATCCGATAGGCAAAACCCTTCCATCTAAACTATTCAATGCAGTCACCCGTCGTGCAAGCGGTATCAAGCTACACGATTTCAATTGCGGTCTCAAAGCTTATAAAAACGAAGTGGTCAAGAATGTGGAAGTCTATGGGGAGATGCACAGATACATTCCTGTCATCGCCAAATGGGCGGGCTTTCGCCGCATTGGTGAAAAAGTGGTAAACCATCAGCCACGAAAATTTGGCCATAGTAAGTTCGGGTGGGAAAGGATGCTGAATGGTTTCCTGGATATCCTGTCTATTATGTTTGTCGGCAAATTCGGCAAACGTCCGATGCACCTTTTTGGCACATTAGGTGTCCTCTTTTTCTTCATTGGCTTCGGGATCCTGGCGTACCTGAGTTATCTAAAAATCATAGAAGATATCGGACGCATTTCTGATCGCCCGGTGTTCTTCTTCGGTATCGTCACCCTCATCATCGGATCACAACTATTTCTGACAGGCTTCCTTGCCGAAATGATCAGCCGCAATGCACCCAATCGTAATAAATATAAGATCGCGGAGCGAATTGGTCTTGAGGAGAATGAAAGTGAGCAGTGAGCAGTTGGCAGTATTCA
The DNA here is from genome assembly GCA_031402955.1 of Saprospiraceae bacterium. Taxonomy (GTDB): domain Bacteria; phylum Bacteroidota; class Bacteroidia; order Chitinophagales; family Saprospiraceae; genus Opimibacter. Next base: position 760 of record JANNSS010000174.1, on the reverse strand, counting down.
GTATTCAGTAATCGGTATTCGGTATTCAGTAATCGGTAATCGGTAATCAGTAATCAGTAATCGGTAATCAGTAATAGGTAATCGGTAATCAGTAAGTAAAAGCTTATAAAAAGTCATAAGGCCTGAAAGGCCGCCATCTGTCAACCCGGGGTGATAGCCCTGGGGCTAACCAAGTGAACGGTGAGAAGCAAACCGTGCGAGGTACCAAAAATACTCTGGCAGCTGGAAGCTGGCAGCTTATTACTGATAGCTGACGGCTGGTAGCTCAAAACTGACAGCTGAAAGCTCTCAATACCTGATCCCCACCTTCTTAAAAATAAAATGCAACAACCATGCTGGGCCGATCAACAGGTACTGCACGTCCTGTAGAAATGAAGGTTTTTTACCTTCAATCTTATGGCCGATAAACTGGCCGATCCAGGCGAACACAAAGATGATCACGGCATAGATGGCCAATGTTCCTGCATCAAATCCTGCTATGCCATACAATCCCATGATACCCCATAGCATCAGGCCTCCGATCACCAGGAAACCAAAGAACATCGTCATAGCTAAACGAGCATAATAAATCAACGCGCCAACAAGGAACATAAAAGCCCAATTGGCCCATATCGACCTCTCAATAAAAAAAGGAATAGCAAATAAGAGCGTCAGCAGGCTGAACATAATAGCCGGTACGCATACCCAATGGATGAGTTTATTGGTGATATTCTTATGGCTCTCGCCATACGATTCAAGCAGTTGATCAATAGGACGCATG
>JANNSS010000173.1:0-7480 GCA_031402955.1 Saprospiraceae bacterium | reverse complement strand
AATGTAAGGTGCTCATCATCACTACCACTCCCGATGCAGTAGCTACCCAACTCACCAGTGCAGACATTTCTCTTGATTCTGTTGAGTTTGTCAATACGCCTTTCAATAGCATCTGGGTGCGTGACTACGGACCCTGGACCGTCTATAAAAATGATGTGGTTAGTCTCTGGCTCGTCGACTGGATCTACAACAGGCCGCGGCAAAATGATGACGCTTCTCCATTAGCAGTTGCTGAGCATCTCAACCTGCCTATCTACGAAGCCACAACCTTTCCATACAATTGGGTGCATACCGGAGGTAATCATCTGCCGGATGGTATGGGCACCGTATTTTCTTCCATGCTGGTCCTTGAAGAGAATCCTGAGAAAACAGAAGCACAGATTGATTCGATTGCAAATCTATTCCTTGGTGTAAAGCAATACATTAAATTCCCTACACTTCCTTTCGATGGTATCCATCACCTCGATATGCACATGCGGGTCATTGATGAAGAGACCATCTTTTTCGGACAGTATCCGGAAGGCATCGCCGATGGTCCCCAGATCGAATCCAATATCAATTACCTCACGGAAGAATACAATACCGCCTTTGGTAATAAATACAATATTGTAAGATTACCAATGCCCCCTGATGCAAGCGGCAGATACCCCAATACAGGAGGCGCATATAGGACGTATACCAATTCAGTATTTGTCAACAAGACAGTCCTGGTACCTACCTATCAGGAACGTTACGATACAACTGCTCTCCGTATCTATCGCGAAAATCTCCCGGGATACAATGTGGTGGGCATCAATTGCAACTCGATTATTGGCTCCCTCGGCGCCATTCATTGTATCACCAAAACAGTTGGTGATGATGATCCTTTGCTGATCGCTCACCCACGTCTGCGCGACTCCGATGATGCTTCGCTGGAGTATCCGGTGGTCGCTTATATCAAGCATCGCGATGGCATCGCAGCGGCAGAGCTTTATTATCGTGTTGCTCCTGATTCATTCTATACCCAGGTACCCATGGTGCTGGTAGATAGTGTAGCTAATAGTTGGGCTGCTTTGATTCCTCCACATCCGGCTGGCTCGGAGATCCAGTACTACATTTACGCGGTAGCTAACAACGGTAAGCAACAGGTGCGTCCGATGGTAGCCCCTGAAGGGTATTTTAAATTTAAAGTCCTGGGTGAGCCGGCCAATCAACCTCCGACAGTGCGTATCGTCACACCCCTTGATGAAAGTGTATTCAATATAGATGAAGGACAAGCCCTCTTTATCATTGAGGCCACAGATGCAGACGGAGTAATTGCCAATGTCAGGTTGAATATCAATTTTGAAGATGTCGCTATTTTCGATACGCTTCCATACACTTTTGATTGGTCCTTTCCCGGGTTTGGAACTTATTTTGCACATGCCCAGGCCACTGATGATGACGGTGCCATTGTGTTTAGTACACTAATCAAAATCACCATCGAGGAGTCTACCGCCACACATACTGTGACACAGGATCAAGCATTCACCATTTTCCCAAATCCTGTTGACCATATACTGGAAGTGCGCCAGGATGTATCCGTCACTTCTACACCGGATATAGAAGTATACAACACGTTTGGACAAATCCAATCCGTATCGACTAATTATGGTGGAAAGGTGGCGACGCTTGATTTTTCATCACTGCCTCACGGAGTTTATATTTTACGTATTTCCGATGGAAGCAAGGTGTACGGGTATAGGGTAGTGAAGATATGAGTGATTTTAAATCTGTCGTTTCGGCTTAACGACCTCCTTGTTTCATGGTAATAGTTTCCAAGACGTTGAGCGAAGTCGAAACATCATCAAGCATGAGCTGTGTCTAGTGGAGAATTAAAAAAAATCTGTACTCCGTGTAAAAATCCCGGTCGTTGAGCGTAGCCGAAACGACAAATGCAGAGTCGAAACGACATCAAGATGGAACATATTCTAGTGTTGAATCAAAAAAATCTGTACTCCGTGTAAAAATCCCGGTCGTTGAGCGGAGCCGAAACGACAAACGCAGAGTCGAAACGTCATCGGGTAGGAACAAATTCTAATGTTGAATCAAAATAAAATCTGTACTCCGTGTAAAAATCCCGGTCGTTGAGCGTAGCCGAAACGACAAATGCAGAGTCGAAACGACATCAAGCTGGAACATATTCTAGTGTTGAATCAAAAAAATCTGTGCTCCGTGTAAAAATACCGGTCGTTGAGCGTAGCCGAAACGACAAATGCAGAGTCGAAACGACCGCGATGATGTTCGTGCCTGGAGCCAGGAGGCTCCTTTAGATAATCGTGCAAAGACTTGGATTTGTGATCATACTCCTGGCAGCCAGAGGCTACCAGGATCGATTGCTTTTTTAAAAAGGCAATCGATTTTACTCACCACTCACCACTCACCACTCACATTACACAAGCCTCCTCACACCCACCTGCGCATCAAACAACACTCCCTGATCCGGATCAAAGTCAAGTACAAGCAACCCCGGTGATTTTCCTTTCTCAAGTGAGCCAAAGGTATCTTCCATCCCCAGTGCCATCGCTCCGTTTAAAGTAGCCCATTGGAGCAAAGTCTCAAAGGGAACATAGGATTGATACTTTGAAATGGTTTTCATTTCTTCGAGGATCGATAATTGCCAATTAGAGGTAAGGCTGTCGGTACCGATGGTCATGCGCGCACCGGCATGAATGAAGTGCTGATAAAAAGGAAGTCGGTTTTCGATGTAGAGATTTGCATTTGCGCAAGTAGCCCAGAAAACCTGATCGCTCCAATCCAGGGCTGCTTGAATGTCTTTAGGGGTTGTCAATGTGTTATGCACAAAGAGTGTTCGATGCGCCGGATCCATATGCGCCATGGCATAATGAATGGATGTCCTGCCCGTAGCGCTGAAATGACGAAGGTCGAAACCAAAGTTTTTATAAAATTCAAAAAATCCGCCTTCGCCCTTTAAGAAGAAATCCTCCTCTGCTGTCGTCTCTTGATTGTGAATACTTATTGTACTCTTTGACGTGTTTAAGCCATTCAAATGCCTGAACAATTTTGGCGAGACAGAATAGGGCGCATGAGGCACAGCCGATTTAGGTCCAGGTGCATGAGCATATGCCTCCATATACCCTTTGATCATGTCGTCTTTCTGTTGTTCCTGCAGGAAGTCAAACATTTCTACAAAGCTGTAATATTGAATTTTACTGGCCCTTTTTACCTGAAAGGTGTCTGTCTTATTACAGATATCTCCAACAGCCTGTATGCCTTGATCCCACATATACGCATCCGCCCCCATGATCGCATGCTCAATCACACTTGGGTCGATGTCCCTGTATTTTACAACATGATTGAGAAACGGAAGTAATCCGGTGCCTGTCGGCGCTTTGGCCCTGAGATGAGATAATTCAAGATGACAATGCGTATTGATAAATCCTGGTATGAGAATTCCCTGGTGATACTCCTGTTGTTCCGCGCTTACATTTTGTCGCGTGGTCACATCGATGACCCGATCATCATCCATCACCACAACTCCCTGATGCATGCGTGGTGAAGAAACCGGATATACCCAATCGGCTGTGAGATACCGCAAGCCCATCAATAAGATTTTACCACAAACCCATTGATCATGCGGGGTTCAAACCAGGTGCTCTTCGGAGGCAGTGTGCCACCGGTATCTGAGACTTTGACGAGTTCATCAAATTGAACAGGATAGATACAGAATCCAACATGGTGATCTGAGGCCCTTACTTTCTCTTCCACTTTGCCTGGACCAAGGTTGCCCGAGATGTGTTGTACTCTATTGTCTGTCCGAACATCTGCTATCCCCAACAATCCTTCGAGGATTTCAATGTCAAGAATGTCTGCATCGAGCATCGCAGCTGTCTTCTTATATTTTTTCAGAATCTCCGGCTTCCACCGCAGTAAATACCATTCGTCCTGGATGCACATCGTCAGGTCATGTTTACGATCAGGCTTGTCTGGTCGTATCAACAACTCGATATCACAAAACCTGCTGATCTCTGCCATAAAACGTGTAAGTTTTAAATGGTAAGGTAGCTGAACGACTTTGTTATAATCCAATATATCCAATTGGTCAAAGGGAAACAATGCAGATAGGATGAGCGAATAATCATGATCTGTTTTTCCTCCTTGCAACTTGTTTAGTTTTTCAGCCGTACTGCAACGATGATGTCCGTCGGCTATATAAAGCTTTGGAACCATGGTCTTATACAGCTTTGCAAGCTCAGCGCCTTCCGCTTCAGGTATCTGGTAAAGGGCATATTGCTGAGGACCTGTAGCGATGGTAAATTGAAGAAAGGGTTTTCTCTTCTTCTTTTGTTTTTCGATCTCCTTTGTGATTTCCTTGATCACGGGGTGGCAAAGCAATACAGGTTTGACCATAGCACCCCGCTGAAGTATAATCTTCAGCATGGATTGCTCACTGCTCGCAATCGTCTGCTCATGCTTTACGATTTTACCTTTGGTATAATCCTCCACATTGAGACAGACTACAATTCCGGAATGCACTTTGCTCCCCATCGTGATTTCCATGATGTAAAACGCCGTTTCCCCTGTATGCCGGAAAAATCCATTCTTATAATACTCATTGTAGTCATCCCTGACAGTGCCGAAAAACGAATCCGATGATGCGATCAGATCGTCATTGGGATAGATGGCTTCAAAAGGATAGATTTTCATACGTGGTCTTAAAGATGGGTTCCGGTTTTAAATTGAGATGTATGTATGATCACACATTTTCAGGATCAATAAAAGGTATTGACACCACTTTAGCACTCAGCATTTTTGTTCCGGCTTGTACATTAAAGGTTGATCCAGGTGAAGCTAACGATGAAGGCACATAGGCCATTCCAAGAGGTATCTGCAGGGTAGGGGATGATGTCCCACTGGTGACAATCCCAATTTCATTTCCAGTCTCATCACACACCGGATACCCGTGTCTTGGTACTCTGCGATCATCTACTACAAACCCAACAAGTTTCTTAGCCACGCCTTCTTTTTTCTGTTTTACAAATGTGCTCTGTGAAGGAAATTCACTTTTCTTGTTGAGTTTGGTGATCCAACCTAATCCGGCCTCCAGTACGGAGGTGGTATCATCAATATCATTACCATACAGGCAATAGCCCATTTCAAGTCTCAGCGTATCACGTGCACCTAATCCGGCAGGAATTGGTTTTGCAGGATTGTCAAGGGCCATGATGGTATCCCACAGAGAGACCAGGTCTTTGCTGTCCACATATAATTCAAATCCTCCTGAACCTGTATATCCCGTGGCAGAAATGATGACATTGTCAATGCCTGCAATTTTTCCTTTTGCAAAATGATAATAAAGTATATCATCGAGTGCAACATTTGTTAACGGTTGCAATAATGCTTTAGCAAGTGGTCCCTGCACAGCAAGTAAGCCAGTCTTGTCAGAAATATCGATGATGCGGGTATCAAAAGCCGAAGCGTACTGCTGAATATGATCCCAGTCTTTATGAATATTTGAAGCATTCACGACGAGCATAAATGCCTGCTCGCCTTCAGCGCACATATCTTGTGGAAGACGATAGACGAGCATGTCATCAACGATGCCACCGGTCTCATTCGGTAAGCAGGAATATTGGGCCTGACCTATTTTCAGGACAGACGCATCATTGGAGCTTATTCGTTGTACGAGATCCAGTGCTTGCTTTCCTTTCACTATAAATTCACCCATGTGGGAGACATCAAACACACCAACACTTTTGCGCACTGCATGATGTTCGTCTTGTATGCTTGAATAAACCACCGGCATATTGTAACCGGCGAATTCAACCATTTTGGCACCCAGTTCGATGTGCCTTGATTCTAAAGGAGTAGATAGTATCATATAATTTAGTAACGTATGTTGATTTGCTTGATGGTATCTCCTATTTCCGTTTTATGCACTACCTCCATGCCTGAAGTAACCTTGCCGATAATGGTATAGCGTCCGTCAAGATGTGGAGCAGGAGAATGGGTAATGAAAAACTGTGGCCCTTCGGTATGCAGCCCTGCAGAGGCCATTCCTACATAGCCTTCATCATCATAATACGCGCCGGCCAACTCTGAGCGCAATGTAAAATCCAGTCCTCCAAATCCATCTCCGCGAGGGCATCCGGTCTGGATGACAAAATTAGGCACCACGCGGTGAAAAGATTTACCATTGTAATATCCTTCTTTTGCAAGCTGGATGAAACTGGTCACCGATACAGGCGCGCGGTCAGGATAGAGTGTGAGGATGATATCACCTTTTGTAGTTGTTAGCTGAACGGTACTTCCCGGTTTCAACTGATCGATTAGTTTCCAATCGATAGGTTTAAACTTCTTCTGATCCTCGGGTACAGCCGGTGCATCCATTCCATATTCTTTGAGGGCTTTTGTAACCTCCAGGTAAGTCTCCATTTCTTCCGGCAGTTTAAGGCCTGCCAATGCTTTATTCAAATCGGTCTTTCGCTCTTTGAAGATTTCTTTCAAACCAGTTTTGGGATCTGTTATTGCTCCCGCGATAAGGGCGATGATGCCCGGATCACCTGACTTCATTGCTGTAGCGAGATAGCCACCGATCTGTGCTTTGATCAGATAACCTTCGCCGGCAAAATAGGCATCAAAGTTTTTATCCCTGCAGGCATCGATCAGGCAGGTCACCGCTTGTGTACGAACAGGAATTGGCTGATCTGGCAAGGTATATTTAGGGATAGATTCAAAATTGCGCAATTCACTGCTCCATGCTTTCAGCCATGCCGCTTTTTCATATGGATCTTTGGCGTTATTGAGTGCTGCTTTGATTTCATTTTGCAGGGCAGTCTTTGCGCTGCTAAACATCGAAGTGGTGTTCTTGTTTGCTGCTTCTGCCATCCGGGTTTGAGCCTGCCAGGATTTACAATCCTTCATCGCGGCTTTATATTTAACAGCATCTTTCTCCTGACCTCTTATAACAAAGTAATCAGCTGCCACTTCGGCTACATTTGGATTGTCATCGCTGGTCGAAGCCAGGATAGTCAGATGAACATCTTTGTAATCATAATTCTGCAGAGCCCTGAGGATGGAGCATTTCACCCTGTAGTCAGATTCAGTCTGAAGTGACAAGGCAAGTTCTTTCAAAGCTGCTGGTGTTTTGACTTTACCCAGTGCAGTAGCCAAACAAATACGCAGGTAGGGATTGCTTTCCCCATGCCAGCTGGCGATGAGCTGGTCAGCATGCATCGATACATCAATTCCTTTGGCACGTTGTAGATAATTGGCAGCGATGATCCTTACCGACAAGGGGATCGCAGCATCAGCCATATAGCGCATCATGGTGGAAGTGCCCTCAGGATCAACCATGTCCCTCAGCGCGTATCTGTATATTCCTCTTGCCTGGCCAAGTAAGAGAAGGGTATCGATGGATTGATAGGTTGAAATGGTGCTCAATGCGCGCAGAAACTGAGCATTCCCGATTTTGCCCATAGATTCCAGAATTATACTATTG
>JANNSS010000172.1:0-4788 GCA_031402955.1 Saprospiraceae bacterium | reverse complement strand
CGCGTAAAGCAATAAATGCTGTAGAGCCATTGTAGAGAATTATATGCGAGTGTGAAGGGCAGAAATGATCCTAAGTGTCAATTGAATTATACTCCCCTCAAAATAAAGTCTCTTGCAAGGCATGCGCTATCCTGATTAATGTTGATTTTACATTCGACAATGGATGCAGGATGTGAAAGGTGGTGTATTGATTCTACAAAAAGAGAAAGCCTGCGCTCCTCAAGGGCACAGGCCTTCTTCACAACGCGAATTGGAAATAAATGAGGTTTACTTTATAACCATTTGCCGGGCCGTAATACCATCCTCGAACTGAATGCGCACTGTATATATTCCTGGCACGAAACCGGACAACGGTATAACCTGCGTATTGCTCTGGTTACCAGCTTGAAGGTATATGTGCTTTCCTGTACTATCATACACATCAATCTTTAAAATGATCCTTTTATCTCCGGTTTGAATGGTTACTTCCTCGGTGGATGGATTAGGAAAAAGCTGTAAATCGATCTCGCGTTCCGGAATAATATCCGTGCTGGTCACCACGCAACTTCCACCGGGATTTTCGAGATTAAGCACCTTGAACAAACGTGGCTTTACATACGCCAGGATGGAATCAATATATAAGGATGCATTTTCACGGGACATTGCCGAATTGAAGTTCTCCATATAGGATAAACAATTTGGTTCCGAAGAGTCACAGAATATCCATGGATTGTAATCGGTAAGGGAATTTCCGATAATGGGAAACAGTCCTTCAAGGCCATCATTTCTCGAATTGGCAATTGCTGTAACACTTTGCTCAAAATCACTACAATACTTATCGGGGATCATGATAGACGGGGAATTATTACCTACTGCGGTAGCCTGGTAGGTAATTCCCTTTGGTCCGCAAACCTTTATGATCGGGTTACCTGCCAGCCAGACGATACCACTGTCATATGGAGTAGTCTGGTCGTATTTAGTGCCGACAGAAATAATTGGAGGTTGTCCTGGTTCAATCCACCAACATTCGGCAACTGCACCACCGAGATTTACAGCTGCACAAAAGCGAGAGCTATAGTCAACATGATTTGGATAATTTAGTGTATCTCCTGCGGGAAATGGAAATAATGGATACGGAGGCGTATTGACTCCATATTGCTTGCCTTCAACATCTCCATTTAGATACTCCATAATCATTGGATAAAAAGATCCATCTAAGAAAACATTGAATTGAGGGCTTTCTGGTATTTTCGAGTATCGATCTAATGCACCTGCATGAACAGAAAGATAGCCTCCTGTGTCATCACCAAATAAAACTATCCTGCAAGTATCAATCTGATAAGGATTACCATCTTCAACAAAAGTCTTCTTAAAATATCTTATACATGTGTTCGCATCCTGCACGCCCCGGTAAGCTGCATTGATGATACCAATAGTGCCTTCAATGGGATTTGTAGCAAGCGGGTTCCACCCAAGGCGGTAATCCGCTGAAGCCACAACATACCCTGACCTGGCAAGGCGTTTGCAAAATTCGACAGCGGAACTATCTTTTTTTGTTCCAACCGGGGTTTGGTTTTGAGGAAACGGTAGAAAATTGCCGGAGTGAAAATAAATAACAAGAGGCCTTAGCGTAGAAGTATCTCCTACTGGCTCATACAAATCAAGCAGCAACGTCTCCGGAATTGCTTCTCCGAAAACCGGAAAATAGAGTAACGTTGCATTGACACCGTAGGCGATATCATCCGTTCGTTGTACTTCCGGAAATAATTCGTCCATAAATCGACAATCCTGACTTCGACCATAAAAGGTCATCATCGTCAACAAGAGTGTAAAAATCAGATTCTTCATATTAAAGAGTTTATAGGGTAAATAAATAAATCATTATTAAAAATTGTAGCGCAACTGGACATAGGCCAGCCGTCCCACTTTTGGTCCTCCATATGTTTCATAATGCTCATTGTTCAGGAGATTTGTCGCTCCTACTTTCACAAGTGTTTTCAATTTGTTGAATTTTATATGTATTTGCGCATCGACCTGACCATAAGAAGGAACAAGACCGGTAAACTGGGGAGAACCCTCAAACACGTAACCATCCACCCATTTATACTGTAGCCCACAACCCATATTGCGCAGCCACCTGGAATTGAAGAGATTTATAGCATTGAGTGATGCACCCAGATTGTATTTATGCTTCGGTGTATTGAAGGCAGGTATTATAGGATCATCTTTCACAGTCTTTCGCAGGACATTAAAGCTGTAATTACCGGTTAGCGTGATGTATGGCGATAAAAACCAATTCAGGCCGGCACTCCATCCCTCGGTGATGACCGTACTGGCAGAATTGGCAGAGTACCTAAAGATTTGCGTATTATATGGCGCAGGAAAAACAGGATCCTGTACAAAATCGGATTTAATACCAATGACATATCCAAGGAAATCCTTGTATTGACTTCTGTAATATCCAATATCTGCATATACACGTTTTGCGATCATACTCCGGACCCCGATCTCAAAGGATTGTACACGTTCAGGCCTTAATGCTGGCACTGTCGTATAGACTAGTTTGCTCAAATCGAAAGAATCCAGGAACATTTTAAATGAATTGATCGTAATCACGCTGTCCACAGGACCGATATGACCTGCAAGAATGGCAGGACCGACGTTGAGATACAGGTATTGATCACTCAGCGTAGGATTACGCAATGCGCTTGACAACGAAAATCGCAAATAGGTGTCCCTGACAGGTTGAAACACAAAACTCAATGCAGGCGTTTGCACCCAATTAAAATTCTGATTCTTATCAAGCCGAAGAGTTGCTTCAAACATTAGTTTGTTATCTTTCAAAAATCCCTTCCGCACTCCGGCATACATTCCGATTTCCGAATTGGTAATCTTTGTACCCGCAGTGTCATAAAATATAGTGCCCTTAGAATCTGGAAGGTATAAACGATAGTTGCCCCCCGCTGTAATTTCATTGAGCCATTTAGTAGTCCACTTGTGTTCCCCATGTATATGGAATAAAGAAGACTTGTCGTAGAATCGGGTGCCGCCGTTATCATTATTATACCGGCTGGTTACATCCTGGAAAGCCGAATCAAAGTCAGCGGTGCCTGGCAAGAGAAAGTCCCTCATCCAGGGAGGATTACGACCATTCTTGGTATTGGCATAGGCAGCTGTTTCATTATGCCATACGGATAATGTATCCTGATGGTCCATTAACCAAACCATAGCAGAATCGAAGTCAAAATGAGGTGGATGAATCATCCATGGCGGGTACCCCATTTGTATCATCTTCTGTGGATATGTAGACCTCCAATATCCCTCATAATCATTTGTCCATGTGTCATTATCCTTGCACGACTGCTGCATGCGCAATGCTGTAAAATATGGATCGTAAGATTTCCCGGCGTCTTCATGGGTGTAATATGCACGGAGGAAATAATGATCTCTTTTGCGAAATTCAATTTTGTGTTGAAAGAAAAGAATGTCCTTCAAGCTGAACCTATTGTCTCCCTGGTAAACAGTCGTTCCCGAACCCATAGCAGAAGAAATCATAAGCTCTGGTGAAAGTATTTCCTCTTCAGGTTGAAACCGGTATTGCAAAGAAATATTGGACTTCATATTTCTTGTGCTATAGTCTACCATCTCCACCTCCTTATACCCGGTTCGGTAAAAACTGCCTAATCCGGGGTAAAGAAATTCATGTCCATCTACCTTTGAAAAGTCCATACGACCGTAATACTCATCACCATAAATATTGACCGCATCATAGCCTCCCGGATTTGTGGCGTCAACACGGGAATCCGTAATTGGCGTATAATTTTCGGCTTTCCAATCATCCGCAGTCAATCCGTAGATATTTATCTTGTAGGCGAATACGTCCTGACCCTTCTTGTTCCTGATAGCATCCGCAAATCTTAAACCTGCTTCCATCAGGCTGCGCTCGCCAGCTCTGATCATACCACTTAATCCCTGATGGATAAATGGATCCAGGGTTTCCATACTGATCACTCCGTTAAATGCATTCGGTCCATAAAACGGACTGCTTGCGCCAACAATGACTTCCATCTTCAGCAAATCCAATTCAGAGGCCCCAAGAAAATTACCAAGTGAAAAATTGAGTCCCGGTGATTGATTGTCTACCCCATCAATAAGCTGAAGCATACGGACAGGGGCTGTTGAATTAAAACCACGTGTATTGATCACTTTAAAAGCAAGGCTGGGGGTAGCTATATCAATATCTTTATTGTAACCCATATTGGTAAAAATGTCGGGACCGGGTTTTAAAAGGATATCGACTTTGCTAATCTCCTCGCTGGATCTAGGAGAACGCTTCCTGCTTTCAGAGACTTTTTCACCGAGGACAATGACTTCACCTAATTCGTTGGATTCATGCAGTTTTATTAAAAGCTCATCTGAAGCATTGTGTACTTCGATAATAACTACAGCATATCCAGTATATGAAACCTGAAGCGTCAAGGGCAGCGGTTGAAAAGTACGAAGTCTAAATTCTCCCGTAAAATCGGAAACACTTCCTTCCTGAGTAGCAAGAACAATGACATTGGCGCCTATAATCGGATCACCTGTTGCATGATCAATAGCTTTACCAATAAGAACCGTTTGCCCTGCCAGCTGACTCATGGTCATGCCCATCCAGAAAAAGATCGAGAAGTAAACTTGGCTCTTCATCGTAATTGAATACTAGAATCTGACTTGTATAGCCAGCGTCGGCACACTTGATTGCCTGATTGCGCCTCCACTCCAGGATGGAACATCCTCAAACTTTATACTCGTCGAAGCTTCCATCGA
>JANNSS010000171.1:0-2455 GCA_031402955.1 Saprospiraceae bacterium | reverse complement strand
AATTCTTCCTGGGTGTAGCCATTGCCTTGGACAGGATCATCATCTTTGTCACAAGCTGAAAGTGTTGCCACTATGACGAATGCTGACAAGATGTAATGCAAATTAAATTTCATAATGCTAGGATTTAAGAAAGTGGAAAATGAATTGATTCAAAAGCAAGCAAGTTGACTTTCTTGATGATGAAAGTTCCTGCTGCATCAAAACTAGACCTGCTTAAATCACCGGGATAGCCCCAAAGAGTACTTGACGGGTTTGAGGGAGTAACTGACGGTCTTGGGAAGTAGGAGATTTGCACTTGAGGCAAATGATGACTGCCCTTCGTCTATGCTTGTTCCGTAGAACTCACCCCCGGCCCCTCTCTAATTGCAGTTCCATCAATGGAGATTGCTCGGGATAGGAGAGAGGGGAGTTATGATCTTCCAATTGAGTAAGAGGAGTAAGCATTGTACAGCCTACTTTGTCAGATACTTCAGCAGTGTCTCCTTCTTATTCCTCGACACATTGACATGCGACCCATCACGCATGATGACATAGCCTCCCTCGCCTCTGACGTATTGATCCACCTCATTAATGTTGATCAGGGAAGAGTGGTGGACCCTGACAAATTGCGTAGAATCTTCGAGCAATTGTTGAATTTCCTTCAAGGTGCGGCAGGCCGTGATTTTCATATTCCCTTTGAGCAGGATATGTGTATAGTTGTCATCAGCCTCACAGGAAATGATATCGTCGATGGAGACAAGTTTAAATCCCTCCAGGTTAGGGATCGCCAGCTTTTTACTGGTGTGTTCTTTTTGGGATAGTTTGTCTATCAGGAATTGGAATTGTTCCGGATTGGGGCGGGATTTCTGGCTCACATACCGATGCACAGCCTGGATGAGTTCTTTGTAGTCAACTGGTTTGAGGAGATAATCAAGTGCACTGTACCGTATTGCTTTGATGGCATAATGTTGATACGCAGTTGTAAAGATGACGGCTAATGGATAATTTTTAACCATTTCCAAAAGATCAAATCCATTGAGTACCGGCATCTCAATATCAAGGAAGATCAAATCGGGTTTGTGTGTATTGATGGCGGACAAACCAGCCTGAACTGACTGGCATTGTTCCATGATCTGCACCTCAGGGCAATATTGCGTCAGCAAAATAGCCAGGGAAGAAAGGCAATTTTCTTCATCATCGATGAGGACAACCTTTATCATATGATCACAGGGATATGGATGGTGATTTCAGTGCCTGAAGCTTTTCCTTCTTCATTGGTCAAATCCTTAATGTCGATGCTTGAATGCTCTGCATGTAGTGTGTTAAGGAAGCCAATTCGTTCTGTAGTTACTTTCATGCCGAGTGACTTATGCTTGTTACTGGTCGTTGACTGCAGAAGACCGGCCGTATGACGACCGATACCATCATCTTTGATTTTCAATTCCAGGTGGTCCTCCGTCTCGGAGATGGTGACGGATAGATGGCCAGGACCTTCTTTGGGCATCAGGCCATGATGGATTGCATTTTCAACGAAAGGTTGCAGAATCAATGGAGGCACCTTGATGGAGATGATATCTAAGTCTTTGGATAAAACGATCTGGTATTCGAACCGGTGTTTGAAGCGCAGGGCTTCCAATTCAATGTAGAGTTTCAAGGCTTCCAGTTCCTGACCAAGGCTGATGAGTGGCAATGTTGAATTTTCAAGGATTAGCCGGATTAATTTTGAAAATTTGATCAGGTATTCGGAGGCCTGCAATTGGTTATTCGTCAGGATGAAATTATTGATGGAAGACAAGGCATTGAAGATAAAATGAGGATTCATCTGCGCCCGTAAAGCCTGCATTTCAAGTTCCGAAGCCTTTTGCTTTAAGACCAGGTTTTCATGGAGGGTTCTTGCATTTTCTTTAAGCTGCCTGACCTGGGTGATCGTTTTGCCTATCGTGATTTCCAGATCAGGCATATCAATGGGTTTGGTCAGAAAGTCAAATGCGCCACGATTCATGGCCATGCGGATATTGGACATATTGTCATAAGCGGATACGATGACGGTCAGGAGCTGAGGTTTGATTTCTTTAATTCTTTCCAGCAGCGTAAAGCCATCCATTTCCGGCATATTGATATCAATGAGGGCGATATCGATATCAGGATGAAGTTCAATCAGCCGGAGAGCCTCCTGGCCATTGAGGGCAAACATCAACTCATATCCTTGCAGGAAGGTTTTCCTGGCGAAGCGCTGTATCATCAGGTCCTGCAGATCCTCCTCATCATCTACAAAGATTAATCTAGGCATAAAGAGCGCTTTCCTGCAATGTAGTAAAGTTTGCGGCTGTTAGCTTAGTGAAGGAAAAAATCCTCCGATAGCAGGAATGTTTTTCCAGGGATGAGTATAAGGTTAGCACCTGCTGCGATATGTTGTGTGATATCCAATATGCACTGTCCGCCTGATATAGGATCTATGATGATGGTATATCCGGCA
>JANNSS010000170.1:0-55311 GCA_031402955.1 Saprospiraceae bacterium | reverse complement strand
TCAAATCCTCAAATACCATCATTGACCTCACTCTACAGTTCAGCCAACTGGATGGAACGTGAGACCTATGATTTCTACGGTATCATCTTCACAGGCCATCCAAATCTGAAGAGGATATTGAACGTAGACGAAATGGATTATTTCCCACTGCGTAAAGAATTTCCGCTGGAAGACGCTACACGAACAGACAAAGAAGATGAATACTTCGGTCGCTAACATATAAAGAATTAGGAAGCCATCATCAATCAGCAAGGACAAACCAACATGGACCAGACGACCCTTAAAGAAAATAAAATAAAAAATACTGCTTCCGGGGCAGGACGTGAAGATGATTTGCATATTGAATACACGACCCTTAACCTGGGTCCTACGCACCCTGCCACACACGGTATTTTCCAGAACATCCTCACTATGGACGGTGAGATTGTCGTTGACTCCGAACAAACCTGTGGATACATACACCGCGCCTTTGAAAAGATAGCAGAGCGCAGACCTTATTACCAGATCACCACGCTGACCGACCGACTCAATTATTGCTCCTCCCCTATCAACAACATGGGATGGCATATGACCGTCGAAAAACTCATCGGTGTTGACATCCCGAAGCGTGCACAATACATGCGGGTGATCATCATGGAATTTGCACGTCTCTCTGACCACCTTGTATGCAATGCCGTCATTGGTGTAGACACTGGTGCATTGACAGGCTTTACTTACCTATTCCAATGGAGAGAAAAGATCTACGATATCTTCGAACATATCTGCGGAGCACGTCTGACCACCAACATCGGTCGCATCGGCGGACTGGAGCGCGACTTCAGCCCTGAAGTGTACAAGAAGATCAATGAATTCCTTGCTGACTTTCCAAAAATCTTCAAAGAATTCTCAACCCTCCTTGAACGCAATAGAATATTCTTCGACCGCACCAACAAGACCGGAGCTATCACTGCCGAACGTGCATTGAATTATGGTTTCACGGGTCCGAATCTGCGCGCAGCAGGTGTGGATTATGATGTAAGGGTTGCCAATCCGTACAGTTCGTATGAAGATTTTGACTTCCAGATTCCGATCGGCGTCAATGGTGATACCTATGATCGTTTTATGGTCCGCCAGGCAGAGATAAATGAGAGTCTTAAGATTATACGCCAGGCGCTGGACAATATGCCGCAGGGCAAATACTTTGCAGATGTACCTGAGTTCTATCTGCCACCAAAAGAAGATGTATACAATAATATGGAAGCGCTCATCTGGCATTTCAAGATCGTGATGGGCGAATCCGATGTACCCAAAGGCGAAGTGTACCATGCTGTCGAAGGAGGCAATGGCGAACTGGGCTTTTACCTCGTCAGCGACGGTGGACGGGCACCGTATAAATTACATTTCCGCAGGCCATGTTTTATTTTTTACCAGGCCTATCCGGAGATGATCAGAGGAGGTATGCTCTCCGATGCGATTGTGACGCTGAGTTCGCTCAATGTCATCGCAGGCGAGCTTGATGCTTAGCAGGAGCTAGGAGTTAGGAGGCAGGAGGCAGGAGGCAGTGAGTATTGTAGGATATAATTTTAGGCCTGTAAGGCCGCCATCACATAACCCAGGGTGTAGCCCTGGGACCAGGGTGTAACCCTGGGAAAAAAGACCGGGGCGAAGCCCGGAGGAAAAAAATGAGCGAAACAGAAACCATAAAATTCTCAGCAGAAGCGGAGGCCCTGATGAAAAGCATCATCACGCGCTATCCGGAAGGAAAGCATAAATCTGCTTTACTGCCGATGTTACATATCGCGCAGGCAGAATCAAACGGATGGCTCAGCGTGCCGGTGATGGACCGCGTCGCAGAGATCCTCAATATCAAACCCATCGAGGTCTATGAAGTGGCATCCTTTTACTCCATGTTTCATCTGCAGCCTGTCGGCAATTGCCTGATCGAAGTGTGCAGGACGAGCTCCTGCTGGCTGAGAGGTGCGTATGATATCGTCGAGCACATCGAAAATCGGCTGGGCATCAAGGATGGTGAGACCACGCCTGATGGAAAATTTTCACTGAGGACTGTAGAGTGTCTCGGATCATGTGGCACAGCACCCATGCTTCAGATCGGTGAGCAATTCCATGAAAACCTGACCAAGGAAAAAGTGGACACGCTGCTCGAAGAAAACAAATCAAGAACAACCCACAGCAGATATATGGATGAGACAACATTCAGAACTCTATAGTTGAACGCAGATGACGCAGAATTTTTAAAAAGATATGCAACATAAACTCTTATTAGAACATATCGATGTACCGGGCATCCAGACCTATGATGTCTACAGGAGCAAAGGCGGTTATGCCTCAGTGGAAAAAGCACTGAAGACCATGACACCTGATGCTGTCACCGATGAAGTAAAAAAATCGGGTTTGCGTGGCCGCGGAGGCGCCGGCTTCCCGACAGGTATGAAGTGGAGTTTCCTTGCAAAACCTGAAGGCGTGCCCCGCTATCTCGTTTGCAATGCAGATGAATCTGAACCCGGTACCTTCAAGGACCGATACCTGATGGAACACATCCCCCATCTGCTCCTCGAAGGAATGATCACTGCAAGTTTTGCACTCGGAGCACACACCTCATACATCTACGTTCGCGGAGAGTTTTTTTACATCATCCGCATCCTTGAAAAAGCAATTGCAGAAGCATATAAAAACGGCTGGTTAGGAAAAAACATCCAAGGCTCCGGCTTCGATCATGATATCTACGTTCACCCCGGCGCAGGTGCCTACATCTGCGGCGAAGAAACAGCACTCCTCGAATCACTCGAAGGAAAACGTGGTAATCCAAGGATCAAACCACCATTCCCTGCTGTAAAAGGTTTGTATGATTGTCCGACTGTAGTCAACAATGTTGAAACAATCGCAGCAGTAGTACCTATCGTCAACAATGGTGGTGAAGCATACGCTGCCATAGGTATAGGAAAATCAACCGGCACCAAACTAATCTCCGCTTCAGGCCATATCAAAAAACCTGGTGTCTATGAAATCGAACTTGGTCTCCCAGTTGAAGAATTTATATACTCCGATGCTTTTTGCGGAGGAATACTCAATGATAAAAAACTCAAGGCTGTCGTCGCAGGTGGTTCATCCGTACCCATCCTTCCTGCAGAACTGATTCTCAAGACGGCAAATGGCGAACCACGATTGATGTCCTATGAGTCTCTGGCAGATGGTGGCTTTGCTACCGGTACTATGCTTGGTTCAGGCGGATTTATAGTGATGGATGAAAGCGCCAGTATCGTACACAACCTATACACCTTTACCCGCTTCTATCATCATGAAAGTTGTGGACAGTGCAGTCCTTGCCGCGAAGGAACCGGGTGGATGGAAAAAATCCTCCACAAGATCCTGGACGGACATGGATCAATAACAGATATAGATTTACTCTGGGATATCCAGCGAAAGATAGAGGGCAATACGATTTGTCCGCTCGGTGATGCAGCAGCCTGGCCTGTAGCCAGTGCGATCCGGCATTTCCGTCATGAGTTTGAAGCATATGTCAACCATCCGAAGCAACAACATGAAGTGAGCTACTATGATCACTGTCACAACCTTGCATCGGCTGAAGTATAATTTAAAATATTAACCAGAACTCATCAAGGCTGCATGCAGCACGGGTGAGTTTGATGAATACAGAATAATGGCGAAAGTAACAATTGATGGTATTGAGATAGAAGTGCCGGATGGCACCACGATTCTTCAGGCGGCCCGGATGATCGGCCCTGAGGTAGCGCCTCCGACCATGTGCTATCACAGCAAACTGAAGACCAGCGGAGGCTATTGCCGCACATGCCTGGTAGAAGTCACCAAAGGATCTGAAAAAGATCCAAGGCCTATGCCTAAACTGGTAGCCTCCTGCCGCACCAATGTGATGGATGGTATGGTGGTGACCAACGGACTTTCCGAAAAAGTGCAGGATGCAAGAGCAGGTGTCGTTGAGTTTCTTCTACTCAATCATCCGCTTGATTGCCCGATCTGTGACCAGGCTGGTGAATGTCATCTCCAGGACCTGTCCTATGAGCATGGCCAATATAAAACGAGAACTGATTTCGAGCGCAGGACATTTGAAAAAATAGATATCGGCGATACAATCCAGCTGCACATGACGAGATGCATACTATGCTACCGTTGTGTAAAAGTAGCCGAACAAATCACCGATGGTCGGGTGCATGGTGTGCTCAACCGTGGTGATGCATCTGAAATCTCTACTTACATCAAGGAGGCTATTGACAATGACTTTTCCGGCAACATGATTGATGTTTGTCCTGTAGGTGCGCTGACCGATAAAACGTTCCGCTTCAAGAGCAGGGTATGGTTTACAAAACCTGTGGATGCACATCGCGATTGTGATAAATGTTCGGGCAAGGTTGTCCTCTGGTACAAAGGAGATGATGTGTTGAGAGTGACCGGAAGAAAAGATCAGTGGGGCGAGGTAGAAGAGTTTATCTGCAACACCTGCCGTTTTGAAAAGAAAAAAACCTCCGACTGGACGATTGAAGGTGTAAGGGAAATCAGCAGGCATTCGGTGATCTCTGCCAATAAATACAAGAAACTGGTAAAACCGAAGGAACTGACCATTAATGATATAAAAGCATTACCGGAATGATCGATTGGTGGTTAATACTAGACAAAGTCATCCTGATCGTCGTCATCTTCGTCGTCAGCCTGGCCATCGCAGCATACTCAACATATGGCGAGCGAAAAATAGCTGCAGTCATCCAGGATCGTATCGGTCCGGATCGCGCAGGCCCATGGGGCATCCTACAACCATTAGCAGATGGCGGTAAATTCTTTTTGAAAGAAGACATCACGCCAAAGGACGCAGACAAATTCCTGTTCATATTGGGACCGTCGCTGTTCATCCTGACTTCATTGATGACCAGCGCCATCATACCCTGGGGCAAATCATTTCACTTTGGTGATCATGTTTTCAGTCTCCAGGTAGCTGATCTCAATGTAGGTATCCTGTATCTGCTGGCTGTTGTTTCCATCGGTGGTTACGGCATCATGATCGGCGGTTGGGCTTCGAATAATAAATTCGCTTTGTTAGGTGCATTACGTGCATCATCGCAGATGATCAGTTATGAAATACCGATGGGGATGGCCATCATCTCGATCGTCCTCATGTCCAACTCGCTCAACCTGCGCGAAATCGTTGACATGCAACAAGGTTTTCACTGGAATGTAATTTATCAACCGCTCGGCTTTCTCATTTTCCTGATCTGCGCTTTTGCAGAATGTAACCGTGCTCCTTTTGACCTACCTGAATCTGAGAGTGAATTGATCGGTGGATATCATACAGAGTATAGTTCGATGAAACTTGGATTTTTCCTTTTTGCGGAATACATCAATATGTTTATTTCTGCGGCGATCATCTCCTGCCTGTTTTTTGGTGGATATCATTTCCCGGGATTAGACAGCCTTAATATGTCTCCTAACATCGCAGCGATTGTGAGCATCTGTGTGCTCTTTGGTAAAATATTCTTCTTTATCTTCTTCTTCATGTGGGTGCGCTGGACCTTACCAAGATTCAGGTACGATCAGCTGATGCGCCTCGGATGGAAGGTATTGATTCCACTGTCGATCTTCAATGTACTGGCTACCGGTGCATGGCTCACCTTTGTAAAATAATACCTATGCAACTGACCAACCGATCGAAAGTAGCTTCTGTCAAAACACTCAACTGGGTAGAACAACTCTATCTGCCGGCGATCATCAAAGGTATGATCATTACGTTCTCTCATATTTTCAGAAAGAAAGCTACTGTCCGCTATCCGGAACAAAAACGACCCATAGCAGGCGTATACAGAGGCTTGCATGTATTGAAACGTGATGAGCAGGGTCGTGAAAACTGTACAGCCTGCGGCCTTTGTGCCGTAGCCTGCCCCGCCGAAGCGATCACCATGGAAGCTGCAGAGCGTCAGAAAGGAGAAGAGAATCTCTATCGCGAAGAAAAATATGCAGCGATGTATGAGATCAATATGCTTCGTTGCATTTTCTGCGGACTATGTGAGGAAGCCTGCCCTAAGGATGCTATTTACCTGACCGATAGAATATTGCCTTCCAACTATGCCCGTAATAGATTTATCTATGGCAAAGATCTCTTAGTGGAAGGCACTACACCAGATACCCGTATCGATGTAAGTGGCCGGAAGAACGACTATGAAATGAATGTTTGATCAGTCATCTGCTGATGAACTGAAACAGCGAAAGATATAAACAGAATGAGCCAACTCTTATTTTTTACATTGTCTGCGATGACCATCCTGAGCGCATTGGTGGTGGTGTTTACCCGCAAGCCGATGTACAGCGTATTGTCCCTGATCGTATGTTTCTTTACGATAGCCGGACACTACATCCTGTTAAATGCGCAGTTTCTCGCGATCACACACGTCATCGTCTACGCAGGAGCTATCATGGTTCTGTTCCTCTTTACGGTCATGCTGCTCAATCTCAATGCGGATTCGGATGTACCGAAGTCAGGTAAGCTGAGAATCGCTGCTACGATCACGGCAGGTATGCTTTTTATCACCCTGCTCGCTTCGATCAAATCAACCACGCTGGGCGAGTTTGCATTTCCACCTGCTTCAGACAAAGGCCTGGTGCAACATGTAGGTCAACAGTTATTTACCGACTATCTGTTGCCTTTCGAAATATCCTCTATCCTGTTCCTATCAGCGATGATCGGCGCAGTCGTATTAGCTAAAAAAGAAAAACACTGATATGGAACAAGCAGCACATTTAGTTCCGCTCAACTGGTACCTATTCCTCAGTACCTTTTTATTCTGCATCGGTGTGATGGGCGTGCTCTTCAGGCGCAATGCCATCATCATCCTGATGTGTATCGAGCTCATGCTCAATTCGGTCAACCTACTGCTCGTTGCCTTTTCCGCCTATAGCGGCAATAGTGATGGCCAGGTGTTTGTCTTTTTTATTATGGTGGTCGCTGCAGCAGAAGTAGCTGTGGGACTCGCCTTACTGATCAGCATATATCGCAATATCGGCAGTACGGATATTGATGTCTTGAATAAATTAAAATGGTAGACGATCACCACGATAGGTTTCTTTTAGTAGTGATTCAAAAATAAAAGACAGTGACAGAAACGATAACCAATAACCCAACCATGACATTCCTGGGGCTCATGATTCCCCTGCTCCCGTTGATGGGATTCCTGGTGAATGGTTTGCTTGGAAAATACCTGCCCAAAGGAAGCACCGGATGGATCGGCAGCCTTTCTGTGTTAGCCTCCTTTATCTGCGTATTGATGATCTTCAAAGACCTCGGTGCGGCACAGGCGATCCAGATCGATGTATTCAACTGGATTTCCTTCGGGAACATCGACATATCCTTTGGTTTGTGGATTGATTCCCTGACGATGGTCATGCTGATGGTCGTCACCGGCGTGGGATTCCTGATCCACCTCTACTCCATCGGATACATGCATGGGGATGAAGGGTTCACGAGGTTCTTCACTTACCTCAACCTCTTTATCTTTTTCATGCTGCTGCTCGTCATGGGTAGTAATTATCTGATGATGTTTATCGGATGGGAAGGAGTAGGTCTTTGTTCCTATCTGCTGATTGGTTTCTGGTTTAAGAATGAAGCCTATAATGACGCAGCGCAAAAGGCGTTTGTCATGAACCGCATTGGTGACCTTGGATTTTTACTGGGCATGTTCTTTATCCTTTTCCACTTTGGTACCCTGGACATTCAGGCGGTAGAAGGACTTGCTCCTGGCTTATCGGCTGATAGCACACTGCTGATTGGAATCACCTTATTACTCTTCGTAGGAGCGATCGGAAAATCAGCGCAGTTACCACTCTATACATGGCTTCCTGACGCGATGGCCGGCCCAACGCCTGTATCTGCTTTGATTCACGCCGCTACGATGGTGACCGCCGGTATCTATATGATCGTGCGTTCGAATGTTCTGTTTGCAATGGCTCCAACGACGCTGACGGTCATCCTCTGGATCGGTGTTGCGACTTCTGTTTTTGCTGCGGTGATTGGCCTCAAGCAAAACGATATCAAAAAAGTCCTCGCCTACTCTACGGTTTCCCAACTAGGGTTGATGTTTGCCGCACTTGGATTAGGCGCTTTCAGTAGCGGAGTCTTTCATTTGGTCACACATGCTTTTTTCAAGGCGCTATTATTCCTCGGCGCAGGTAGTGTGATACATGCATTGCATGGTGAGCAGGATATACGCAACATGGGTGGTTTGAAAAAACTGATCCCAGTCACTTACTTGACATTCATTCTTGCTGCGCTGGCGATATCCGGATTCCCCTTACTCTCCGGATTTTTCTCCAAAGACGAAATACTCGCACATGCCTTTGAGCAAAATAAATTAGTCTGGATTATTTTATTCATCAGCTCGCTGCTCACCGCATTCTACATGTTCAGACTTGTGTTCCTGACGTTCTTCAACAGCTTTCGCGGAACCGAAGAAACAAAACATCATATACATGAGTCTCCATGGACCATGACATTACCATTGATCATCCTTTGTGTATTGTCTGTGATCGGAGGACTTATCGGATTGCCTTACGTGTTCAACGTAAGCCATTTACTTGGCACTTACCTGTCCGCTGTGACGGAACCTTCCGCTTCGTTGATTCATCATGGTGAAAAGCTAAGTCATTCATTGGAGATCGGATTGATGACCCTGGCAGGTCTGGCAGCTATCGGAATGATCTTGTATGCCAGAAGAAAATATATCACGCTTAAGGCCATTCCGGAAGCAGATAGTGCTATCACCGGAATACCAAAACTGATCTACCATAAATTCTATGTCGATGAAATCTATGAAAGCTGGATCGTAAAGCCGGTTTTCAAAATGTCGGAGTGGTTTGGAACCTTCTTTGACAAACAGGTTGTCGACCGTGTGGTCAATGCGACTGCAGGCGTCATGGAGTCCGGTGGTAAAACGTTGCGTCTCTTCCAGACCGGGAATACCGGTTTCTATGTCTTTGCGATGGTGATAGGGATGGTTGTACTCTTTATAATTCGACTGCTGATCTGATGATGACGATACTACTCTTGTTCTTCCCGTTAATAGCTTCCCTGGCTGTATTGCTTGGTGGATCAAAGCTCGCTGCACAATTAGCCCTGGGATTGGCTGTCGTTGAATTGGCGATTACCGGATACGCTGTATCTGTGTTCCAGGCCTCAGGGCCGGAAGCCTTCTATGTCTTTCATTCCTGGATCGAATCACCGAAGGTGAGTTTTCACCTCGGACTCGATGGCCTGAGCCTGATCATGGTTTTGCTGACTAATTTCCTGACGCCGATCATCATTCTATCTGCATTCAACAGGAATACGCCCCATGCTGCAGGATACTTTTCACTTATCCTGCTGATGCAGTTCGCCCTCGTGGGTGTCTTCATGGCTATGGACGGGCTTCTGTACTATATCTTCTGGGAATTAGCGCTGATACCTATCTACTTCATTGCATTACGATGGGGCGGAACAAACCGTGTGGCGATTACCCTCAAGTTTTTCATTTATACCCTGGCGGGTAGTTTGTTGATGCTCTTTGGATTCATCATGCTGTACTGGTACAATCCTGATCAGTCTTTTGATATCCGCGAACTCTATCGCATCTATATTACGGATGGTAACCAAAGCTGGCTTTTCTGGATGTTCTTCCTTGCCTTTGCGATCAAGATCCCTATCGTACCATTTCATACATGGCAGGCGGATACGTATCGTGAATCTCCTACACAAGGCACGATGCTGCTATCCGGTATCATGCTCAAGATGGGTACGTATAGTCTGATCCGTTGGCTATTGCCGATCCTCCCGATGGGGGTTGCCAAATGGGGGCCACTCGCCATTACACTTTGCGTCGTGGGTATCGTCTATGCCTCCATCATCGCCATCAAGCAACGCAATCTAAAAAATCTGCTTGCGTATTCTTCGCTTGCTCACGTCGGCTTGATTGCTGCCGGGATCTTCGCACTCAATATCCAGGGAATGCAGGGCAGTGTTGTGCAGATGGTCGCGCATGGTGTCAACGTCGTTGGACTTTTCTTTTGCGCTGATATCATCTTCAACCGCACCAACACCAATGAAACAAATGAGCTTGGAGGCATCAGGAGTTTAGCTCCGCAGTTTACAACCATGTTTATGGTCATCGTACTCGGCAGTGTTGCTTTACCGCTAACCAATGGTTTTATCGGAGAGTTCTTGCTGCTGTACGGCGTCTATGAATATAATACATGGCTTTCTGTATTTGCGGGACTGACCATTATTCTTGGCGCGGTCTATATGCTGCGCATGTTTAAAAAAGTAATGCTGGGAGAAACGGGTGTTCGCGTACCTGCATTCCCGGATTTATATTGGAATGAAAAACTGGCGCTTGGGATCCTGGTCATCGTCATCATCGCGATGGGTGTATATCCAAAACCTATCATGGACATGGCCGAACCAGTGCTGCAAACGATATTGAATAAAACAGTGATCTAATAAAATTCAATCTACATTTTGTAGGGGTTCAAAATATTGAACCCCTACAAAATGTAGAAAATCACCATAAAGGAAAATATTGTGTATACATTAATCTATACCTGTTGTCTCGGATTACTTTGCCTGGTGGCGGAGATTCTCAATCTGCGCAAACTGCTGATCCCGGTTATCCTCGCCGGACTGGCTGCCATCTTTTGTGTCAACTACATGGACTGGCAACACGTAGGTCCGATCATCATCGGGGGTATGGATATGGCGCACATGATACAGGTCGATCAGTTTACGGTGGCATTCAATGGCCTGTTGATCGGGGCTGCTGCATTGCTCTTCACACTTTCTGCTGATTTTTACAAAGACGAACAACATCACCTAAGTGATTATCTGGCCATCCTTCTTTTTATCTTATGTGGGGCTATGGTATTGACCAGTTTTTCAAATCTGATCATGTTATTCCTGGGCATTGAGATTGTGTCTATTTCACTCTACATCATGGCAGGTAGCCGCAAGTTTGATATCCGCTCCAACGAAGCAGGATTCAAATATTTCCTCATGGGCTCCTTTGCTTCAGCCATCCTTCTTTTTGGTATTACGTTGATCTATGGTTCTTCCGGATCCTTTGAACTGAGCAAGATTTCTGGATTTGCCGCATCATCCGGGATGAACAGCCCGATGTTCCTGGTGGGTGCATTGCTGATGGTAGCTGCCTTTTTATTTAAAGTCGCAGCGGTTCCATTTCATTTCTGGAGCCCTGATGTGTATGAAGGTTCTCCTTCACTGGTGACCACGATGATGGCAACGCTTGTCAAGGTTTCGTTCTTTGCTGCCTTCTACAGGTTGATGTCTGGTGGGCTACTCGGCATTCATGATTATACAAATGATATCCTGGTCATCGTGGCAGCAGCTACCATGATCGTTGGTAACCTGATCGCACTGAGTCAGGAAAACTTTAAAAGACTTCTTGCTTATTCAGGGATTTCTCATGCAGGGTATATGTTGCTTGCTATCCTTAGCCTCAAGACTGATTCATCGTCTGCTTTGTTTTTCTATGGCGCTGCTTATGTGCTCGCGACGATTGGTGCCTTTGCGGTGGCTATACCTGTATTCAAGGCCACTGGAAAAGAAACTATTGATGCGTTTGACGGACTAGGTAGAAAGGATCCTTTCCTCGCTGCTATGCTCACGATGAGTATGTTGTCGCTGGCGGGTATTCCGCCCCTGGCTGGATTCCTTGGAAAATATTACATCTTCTCCGAGGCGATTAAAAACGGGTACGCTATCCTGACGGTACTGGCTGTGCTGGCTTCGATCGTGGGAGTGTACTACTACTTCAAAGTCATCCTCGCGATGTATACCAAACAAGGTGATGATACCGAAGTCAAACCAACATTACTTTACACCATCGTCATGTTAGTCTGCGTGGGTCTCAGTTTATTGCTGGGAGTTTGGCCGGGTGGATTGATGGGGATCCTGTAAGAGCTGTCAGCTGTCAGTCATCAGCTGTCAGCGATCAGCGATCAGCGATCAGTTTCAAGCTACCAGCTTCCAGCTTCCAGAGTATTTTAAGTTACCGCTCTTGATTGCTGATCTATACTCACCACTATCAGCTTCCAGCTTCCAGCTTCCAGGGTATTTTAAGTTACCGCTCTGGATTTGCTGATCAGGACACACTGCTCACCGCTATCCGCTTCCAGCTTCCAGGGTATCTAAAATTACTCTCACGACATACTCACAACTCACAATCACACTCACAACTCACACTGATTACCGATTACTGATTACCATTCTCAGCTACCAGCTTCCAGCTATCAGAGTTTTCAAATTTATTCTCACGACTTACTCACAACTCACAATCACACTCACAACTCACACTGATTACCGATTACTGATTACTGATTACCATTTTCAGCCACCAGCTTCCAGCGTTTTCAAATTTACTCTCACGACTTACTCACAACTCACACTCACAACTCACACTCACAACTCACAACTCACAACTCACAACTCACACTGATTACCGATTACTGATTACCATTTTCAGCTACCAGCTTCCAGAGTATTTAAAATTACTTTCACGACATACTCACGACTCACGGCATACTCACAACTCACAATTCACACTCACAACTCACAACTCACACTGATAGCTGATAGCTAAAAACTGACAGCTGATAACTTCTTATGCCTGGGATAAAACTATTCCCTACCTCAATCGTTTTCTAGTCTATAATCAATCAACTAGAACAAGTATGCCCTTCAATCCCCTTTCCCCGGACGAAGCCCGTGTGATCCTCAACAAAGGCACTGAGCGCCCCTTTACAGGTGAGTACGATGACAATAAGATGCCCGGCACCTATATCTGCAGACAATGCAACCAACCTTTGTACAAATCGGAGGATAAATTTGCCTCAGGTTGCGGTTGGCCAAGCTTTGATGATGAGATCGCCGGAGCGGTAGACAAGCATACAGATGCCGATGGCCGGAGGGTGGAGATCATTTGCTCCAACTGCAAAGGCCACCTGGGCCATGTGTTTACCGGCGAGCGGATGACAGACAAAAACACCCGCCACTGTGTCAATTCGATCTCGATGAAGTTCATTCTGGAGGGTGGAGAATTGCCCCAAATCCTGGCTTCCTGATTTGCCCTTAGAAATAGCATTTTAACAGTTTCTTAACTAAATTTGAAATTTAGTTAAAACAGTGCTGGCGGCCCTGACAATCAAACAGTTACGACAGTGTGGCACACCTAGGTGTGCCACACTGTTTTTTTTGCCCTTTTTCGGGCCTTTTCCGACCCCCATTTTAACACAAAAAAAAGGCTTGAAACTACCGTCTCAAACCCCTTATATACTGAAAGTCCTGGAAGACTTCATTTTTCACTTTTCACTCTTCACTTTTCACTCCTCAATCCTCCCGATATCCCCCATATCCGGATTCGTCTCGATACTGCTCGGAATCGGTGGAATCCCACTCGGATCCTGATCTACCGGATTCGTCTGTGTCTCTTCATCCTTGGCAGTAGTACCTTTCACTTGATACGGACGTGGACCGATCATACGTTCAATATCCGCTTTATGAATCACCTCTTTCTCAAGCAGTGCCTTTGCAAGCAACTCTAGCTCTGCCCTGTGGGATTTCAACATCTTCTGCGCACGCTCATACTGTCCATCTATAATCTCACGCACCCGATCATCAATCAAGGTCGCGGTATCTTCTGAATACGGTTTCGAAAACTGATCCTGTGACATTCCATAAAAAGAAACATTTCCCACCTTTTCATCCAGACCATACACAGATACCATACTGTACGCCATCTTAGTCACATGATCAAGATCACTCTGCGCACCGGTAGAAATCTTATTGTAGATCACACTCTCCGCCGCACGTCCGCCCAGCGCCATACACATACGGTCAAGCAACTGCTCCGTACGCGTGATGTATTCTTCTTTTGGCGAATATTGCGCAAAGCCCAGTGTTCCGATACCACGTGGTACAATCGTCACCTTCACCAGCGGCGAAGCATGCTCGAGATACCATCCACAGATCGCATGACCTGCTTCGTGATGTGCAATGATCTCCTTCTCTTCAGGAGAGATCAATTTGTTTCTCTTTTCTAGTCCACCAATCACACGGTCAAGTGCGTAATGGAAATCATCAAGGTCAACTTCTGTTTTATTCCTTCGCGCTGCGATCAAGGCAGCTTCATTACATACATTAGCTATATCGGCACCTGCGAATCCAGGTGTCATTTCACTCAGGATCTTTGGTTCTACCGATAGACCTATCTTGATATTCTTGAGATGCACGGAGAAGATCGCTTCACGACCTGCAAGATCCGGACGCTCCAATCCGATCTGTCTGTCAAAACGACCTGGACGCATCAGCGCACCATCGAGGATATCGGGACGGTTAGTAGCCGCCATGATAATAACACCCTTATCGGTGCTGAAACCATCCATCTCTACGAGCAATTGGTTGAGTGTGTTCTCGCGCTCGTCATTGCCTCCCTGGAATGCATTACGCCCGCGTGCCCTGCCTATCGCATCGATCTCATCGATAAATACGATACAAGGTGCTTTCTCTCTCGCCTGCTTAAACAAATCACGTACGCGTGATGCACCGACGCCCACAAACATCTCAACGAAATCTGATCCAGAGATCGAGAAGAAAGGTACTGCGGCCTCACCTGCTACTGCTTTCGCCAGCAAGGTCTTACCGGTGCCCGGAGGACCTACGAGGAGAACACCCTTTGGAATCTTACCGCCGAGTGATGTATATTTTTTTGGATTCTTTAAGAAGTCAACCACCTCCATCACTTCTTCTTTTGCTTCTTCTAAGCCAGCAACATCCGCGAAGGTGACGGTTACTTTAGCATCCTTTTCAAATAAGGTCGCTTTGCTTTTTCCGATATTAAAAATCTGCGCGCCAGGTCCACCTGCTCCACCGGAAACCCTGCGCATCATAAAGATCCAAAGACCAAGGAATAAGAAGATCGGAATCAGCCAACCCATGAGCGGACCCATCCAGTTTTCTTTGTCCACATAATCGGGAAACACCCGGAGTTGAGGCTCTACCCGGCTATTGAGCTGATTGATCTGATCGGCAAATGATTCGGGAGGCCCGATGTTGAATACAAATTGAGGTCGTGTCTTACTGAAGGTAGATTCATTGAGCTTTTTAAACTCCGGCTTGGTAAGGCTTTCTTTCTTGATGAATACGCGAGCATCCTTCTTATTGACCACCTCAATCTTGGCTACATCGCCTGCCTCCACCAACTGAGCAAAGCGCTGAAAATTGATCACCTCCGTTGATGCTTCACTTAAGAAGATCAGATTGAATACGATCAGTCCAAGGATAATGCTCCCATAAATCCAATAGGAATTAAAGGAGAACTTCCCCGGTTTCTTTTCCTGATTATTATTATCGTCCTGACTCATTGATTTTTTTCTAAATGCTGGTTTGTTATTGGCTTCTATGTAACGAAATGCAAGCCTATAAGGTTTTAAATGCGGGCATGGACCCTGCCAAATAATCGATCAACTATCCTCATATTCTGTCCGCCTGGCATCTCCCCAGAGTTGTTCGAGATCATAAAAACGTCTGGTTTCCGGATAAAAGATATGCACGATGGCTTCAAAATAGTCCATACAAACCCACTTTGCATGCTCCAGACCCTCCACATGTCCCGGATGTAGTTTTATCTCGCTTTTGAGTCGACGTTCGATATTGCCGGAAATACCCCTGACCTGCGTCGTGGAATCACCCTCACAGACAATAAAAAAGTCAGTGGGGGCATCTTTCAATTCCCTGAGATCCAGTAACACAATCTTTTTGCCCTTAATATCTGTAATACAGTCGATAATCAAATCCGGAAGTCCGTTGGTAACGGCTTTTGCCTGAATGGCTTTCTTTAGGTTTGCCAAATGTTCTCTTTTTATTTATAAAATCTACTCCAATTCAACTGCCTCCTTTCTCTCACCTTCCTATCTCCTGCATCCTGATTCCTTTCCCCTTATTCATATATTACACCAAATATACGATAATTGTCACCCGAAAACCACACACCGACCGCAAAGGTAAGTGTCTTTTCAGCTATAAATGGACTATTTTAAGATTTACGATACTATTGATTCTACCAACAAAGAAGCTCAGCGATTGTTGGCTCAAGGGGCCGGCATCAACGGACTAACCTTGTTTGCGAGGCATCAGACGGATGGCCGGGGCCAGTTAAGCCGGGTGTGGATTTCAGGTCCAGGGAGCCATGTCGCTATGTCGATTATCTATCTGCCAGATAGCTTGCGCATTGCCACGCTCCCCACGTTAAACATGAAGATCAGCCTGGGCATTGTGAATGCATTAACATCCATAGACCCTTCCATCCGGCCATTGATCAAATGGCCCAACGACATTTATGCAGCAGGCAAAAAACTCTGCGGAATCCTGATTGAAAATGCACTTTCGGGCGGTAAGGTCCAGCATTCCATCATCGGGATCGGAATGAATGTCAATGAGAAAAATTTTCCTCCTGAAATTTCAAATGCCATTTCAATTTGTCAATTGACCGGTTCAGCGTATGCACCTCAACAAGTTGCCCTGATCATCAGGGAACATGTTATGGCTATGCTGAAAGTTGATACCGATGATTGGAAATCCGAATATGACCAATATGTTTTTGGAAAGGGAAATCATTTTACTTTTCTTTCTGAAGGATCCGGTTTTGAAGCAGAAGTAATAGGTGTCACGATGCAAGGCCATTTAAGTTTGAAAAATGCTAACGATGAAATAAAACATTATGCTTCGCATGAGGTGAAGTGGGTGGTTGAGGGGCTGAGGAGATTAGAAGGTTAGGGGGTTAGGGGGTTAGGGGAATATTTTGATTATTAAAGATCGTAAGACTGTTAAAGAAGTGAGCTAGAGAATCGGGGTTTAAAAATCATTTCGAATAGGCACTTAACTGTCGCTCAAAACTGTTCGAGCAGCAAGAAGGAATTGTTTCTTGCAAGGACAAGACTCATTCTGTTGGAACATTAACAAGAAACAATATTTGAAATAAAAACAAGCGGAACCGCATGTACGGACATCAAGTTATTGAATAAATACAAAGGCGAGTTTTTTGAGCGACTAGATTTTTTGGTTACTTTTTTAGCAATGAAAAAAGTAACAAGAAATTCTTACATCACGCTTGCAATTGAGAATTATACAAAATGATTTTGGACATTTGTGCAAATGAACAATATAAGAAAAGCAGCAATACTGACGATCGGTGATGAACTGATGATCGGACAGATCATCGACACCAACAGTGCATGGATCGCATCATTCCTGGATCAGCATGGATGGCAGGTCACCCGCAAACTGGGCGTCAGGGACGACATACCACAGATCACAGAAGGAATGTCCCTCTGCCTTGAAGCTGCTGACTTACTGATCATGACCGGAGGATTAGGTCCTACAAGCGATGACCTCACAGTGGATGCTTTGTGCGCCTATTTCAATTGTAAAAAAGTATGGCACGAAGA
This sequence comes from Saprospiraceae bacterium, assembly GCA_031402955.1. Lineage (GTDB taxonomy): Bacteria > Bacteroidota > Bacteroidia > Chitinophagales > Saprospiraceae > Opimibacter. Next base: position 37,809 of record JANNSS010000170.1, on the reverse strand, counting down.
AACCTGGCAACGGGTACAGGAAATCCTCAGGAGATTCGGACGCGAACCTGCTGAAATGCATAAGCTGCAGTGTTATCAACCGGATGCAGCTGAGATTATCCCTAATGAACAAGGATCTGCACCAGGCACTCTTTTCCGGACAGGTGATAAAATCGTAGTGTCTGTCCCCGGTGTACCTAATGAAATGAAGCACCTGCTCAAGGACAAAATTATCCACCTACTCCCCAAAGGAAATCCTGTTGAACACCGCATCATCCGAACAGCCGGAGAAGGTGAAACCGTAATTGCTGAAATGATAAAAGATATTGAAGCATCATTACCCGTTGATATCAAATTAGCCTACCTGCCACACTTCAGCCAGGTGACACTGCGACTCACATCGTACAACAACTCATTGAAAAATGAGATTGACAACTTCGAACAACGAATTCTGAGTAGGCTTGATAAACTTGTATTTGGAATAGGTGATGTCAATCTATCGAAAGCCATCGGTGAGTTGCTCAGAGAACGAAAAGAAACCATCGGTACTGCTGAAAGTTGTACCGGCGGCTATGTATCCCATCTGATTACATCCATACCAGGTTCATCTGAATATTATTTAGGCTCGGTCATTCCATATGCCTACGAATTAAAAACTTCACTACTCGATATATCCACCGACATGCTCAATACTTACGGAGCTGTGAGTGAGGAAGTCGTCACTGCTATGGCTGAAGGTGTCCGGAAAAAATTAGGTGTCACCTGGGCGATAGCAACGAGTGGCATTGCAGGACCTGGCGGAGCTACTCCTCAAAAACCTGTAGGAACGATCTGGATTGCTTGCGCAGGGCCATACGGAACGAAAGCACGCCTCCTCAAGCTCAATCGTGACCGCATGAGCAATATTGAATATTCGGCATTAGCCTCCTTGATCCTCCTGAGAAAAATGATGCTCGATGTGAGAGAGTGAGAGGTGAGAGAGTGAAACAAGAAAAATCAAATTTAAAATGCTCTTGTAGGGGTTCAAAATTTTGAACCCCTACAAGAGCATTTTAAATTTGTTAGATTCTTTTCTATTCCATTCTGCCCTTACACCTCTTCCGCCCTTTCCGCCTTTCAACCCACATTCAACACATGCCCAAGATGATGCTCTCCATGCCATGCATACAACATCACTGTTTGCCGGAGCTTTTGGACTCGATTATATTGAGGATGGATAAATGTCTTATCCCAATCTGTTTCATTCATAGACTCCATCAAGGTCACCCATCGTTTGTGGACACTGCCCAGCAGGATCAGTGAAATCTCTGGTCCCATTTTATAATCCGGCTGGCCGGCCCATGCTGCCTCCTCATATGGTTTGATGACTGGCGCATCTTCTGTCAGAGCGAGTTTGAAACGGATAAATGCATTCATGTGGCTATCCGCACAATGGTGCACAACTTGTCGGACAGTCCAACCTCCTGGTCTGTATGGTGTATCCAATTTTGCAGGTGGGAGTTGTCTGATTGTTTCAAGTATCCGCGAAGGGAAAAGAGAAATTCGCTCCACGGCCTTTTTGATTTCTTCCATTGACACTTCACTGGGTAATGTAAACTTGCCAACCGGGTATTGCAGTTGCTCCATTGTTTTTTCCATACCCGAAAGGTAAAAAGAGATTTATCATCCAATCAACCCTATCGATGATCCATCGCTTCAGAGTGTTGAATACCGGACATTCGACGATTTAAGGGCTTTGCCATAACAGATTTTCACTATATTTCCTCTCGGTATGAGTATTTCGATCAGCCTGAACCAAGAAAAGGACTTCATTGAGGCCTGTATCGCCAAGGAGCGATGGGCTCAGAAGCAACTCTATGAGGAGAACTATACCCTTCTCCTGGGCGTCTGCCATCGCTACTCCAGCAACCAGGACGATGCGATGGATATCCTCCACGAGGGGTTTATCAAGATTCTCAACAACATGCACAAGTACCAACCCGGTACCTCCCTGATCGCCTGGATGCGCCGGATTGTCATCAATACCGCTATTGATTATTACAGAATGCAATCCCGAAGGCGTACGGATGACCTGGAAACGGCTTTTGACGTCCAGACCAACGAACCCGATGCTATCAGCAAACTGACCGTCCAGGAAATTATCAAGTGCATACAGCAGTTGTCCCCCGCTTATCGTTCTGTATTTAATCTTTACGTCGTAGAGGGGTTTTCACATCGGGAAATTGCGGATATTCTCGAAATCACAGAGAGTACAAGCCGTTCTAACCTTGTGAAAGCCAGGTCCAAACTCAAGGATCTGCTGACTGTAAGACTAGGAAAATATGGGAAATAAGGAGTGGGACAACCATTTGCGGGATTTACTTGGCGATTTCAGGTCAGAAGGCGAACCTTCCCACTGGGAGGAGTTTGAGCATCAACTTGACAACAACTCAGAACCGGCAGATAGTGCTGAACGACTCCAGGATGAAATCCTCAAAGACAAACTCTCCGCTTATGCTCCTCCAGGTCAGGCAGAAGGATGGGATCGGATTGAAGCATCCCTGGATGCTTCAGAAACCAATTTTGACGATCAGGTTCGTACCAGAATCAGTGAATTTCATCCTCCAAAGGATCCACATTCATGGCCTCTCTTTCAGCAACGCTTTTCTGCACATAAGCTGCTGCGTGCAAAACTCGTCACACTCAAGATTTTTGAGACCACCGCCATGGTCCTTTTACTCATCACCATCCTCCATCTGGGCCACCTCGGAAAAATACCGATGATGGTACCTCCTGCTGATGATGTACGACAAAATGAAATGCAGGACATGGCCTTACATCAAAATTCCAAATCTGGAAATAATGTATCCACTGACGTAATATCAAAATCCAGTTCGTCATCTCAGATTTTAAATCAGCCCTCAAGCCCCAAACAGAAAACTGCAAACCAGTCTCTCAACATCACGAATTCAAATGCTATAAAAGCTAAGAAGGAATCAACCGCTGCAGTTCATTCAACGCATTACGGACCTTCTCAGGATATACATTCCTTTCCAGCCATTGCAGAAAACGAATCTATAGCGTCGGTTCCTTTTGCTCTTTCTTTTAGGGAAAGTGAAATAAATTCATCCGGCACACAAAACGAAATTATTGCAACAGTACATCAAGGTGAGCGGAGCATACAGGAACCATACAACAAATCATCTTTTACGGAGACATACCTCACAGCATCTCTTGCTCACCGAACAAGTAATGTTACTTATCAGACTCCAAACACAATACCTGATCCTGTATTCGTGAAGGAAAGAGAAAAAACGTTCCTGGAGTTCGGGATGCTGGCTCAGGTTGATTACAATCAGTTGAAGTTGCCTGAAGACAGATTGTATAACAATGGCAAACAGGTTATATTTCCGCTACAAGGACTCACCAGCCCGGGATATGGGGCAGGATTTACCCTTGCACTCGCTCATGCAAGATGGGCTATCGAAACCGGTGCCATCTATAGTGCAAAGAGCTTTAGTCCAGGGCGAGAATTAACAGTGGGCATAACGGCTGACAATAGCAATATAGAATTTGATGCCATGCATATGCAGTTGATCTCTATTCCACTTCAGTTCAGGTATCGCTTTGAGCCCAAAGGCCGCCTGAAAGCATATGCCCTGGCTGGTTTTGGCCTCCACCTCATCGCCCAATCAGATATCGACGTGCTGGTGAAATATAATTTCCCTTCACTCCCTGAAGGTGAAAATCCAAACAATAATCCTTCCCTGGCCAGGACCATTCGCGAGACGAAACGGGTCAGCGATGATTTCCGTGAAAAAGCTCCGTTCAGCAACACAAGCTACATATCCGCTAACCTTGGTGCCGGGCTGGAATACCGTCTTGCAGAACGCAAAACCATTTTCCTGCAGGCGGCATATCAATACCAGATCCCTAATCTTAGATTCAGTAATCATAACGGAAAACATCTGCTTTCGGTCTCCATGCAGGCTGGCGTCCGGACACCTTTAGGGTCTTAAGTAGAATAACATTTCTTCGCATACAAGAATGATAGGCTCTACTAAATTACCGTACTAAAATTCATACGGCAAGTATTCGATATAACCTGATGATTCATAGACCATCTGCCGTTGATTCGTTTTGCCCGGCTAATTCTATTCACGACCTTTAACGCTCTAAACCTAAAATAGCATACTCATGAATCGCTCCTGGCTATATGTACTTTTGTTGATAAGCTTCGTCATACTACCATTATCCCATGCCGTGACGCAGCGGCAGATCACTATTGATGACATATGGACTAAAGGCACCTTTCGAACCAAAGGGGTTCCCGGATTCCGGTTTATGAATGACGGCCGTCACTACACTACCCTGCAGGCTAATTATATCCTGAAATATGATCTCACGACGGGCAACCTCACGGACACCTTGCTGGATGTAAACCTGCTCAACCTCCCGGGAGAAGACAAGCAAATAGATGACTATACCTTTAGCGATGATGAGTCTCAACTGCTCCTGACTGCTGGTAGTGAAGCCATCTACCGCCACTCCACAAAAGAATGGACGTATGTCTACGATAACACTTCCCGTAAAGTCGCTGGATTAAATGAAAAAGGCAAGCAGATGCATGCTACCTTCTCACCGGATGGCAAAAAGGTAGGATTTGTCATGGACAACAATATGTACTACAAAGACCTGGCTTCCGGCAAAATCACGCAAGTCACCACGGATGGCAAATGGAACCATATCATCAATGGTTCTTGTGACTGGGTCTATGAAGAAGAATTTTCATTTACAAAAGCTTTTGCCTGGTCTCCTGATAACCGTTATATCGCCTACTACCGGTTTGATGAAAGTGCTGTCAAAGAATTTTCCATGACCAATTACACCGGTGAATTATATCCTGAAAATGTCACGTTCAAATACCCGAAAGTGGGTATGGAAAATGCAAAAGTAAGTATCCACATTTTTGACACGAAGACAAAAAAGAAAGTGGACGTTGACCGCAACAGTGATCCCGATGGCTATATCCCGCGTATCAAATGGACTACTGATCCATCAAGACTTTGTGTATTCTGGATGAACAGACATCAAAATCATCTTGAATTGTTGCTGGCCAATGCCGTGAGTGGCAAAACAACCAAACTGCTGCAGGAAGAAAACAAATACTATATCGATATTCATGACAATCTCACCTTCTTACCCGACAATCAGGGCTTTATATGGACCAGTGAGCAGGATGGATTCAATCACATCTATCATTATGATATGAGTGGAGTACTTAAAAAACAAGTCACTTCAGGGAACTGGGAAGTCACTTCATTCTATGGTATAGACGAAAAAAATAAAACGATCTACTACCAGACAGCTTCAGTATCTCCAATGGAAAGAGAAATATTCAGCATCGGACTTGATGGAGGAAACAAGAAGCAACTGCATGTCGACAAAGGCATGAATACAGCTCAGTTTTCCACCACCTTTGATTTGTTTGTATTGAATCACTCCACCATCAATTCCGCACCGACCTACACGGTGTATGACCGCAAAGGCAAGGTGGTGAGAGTACTTGAAAGAAATGAGGGTGTTAAAACACAGCAAGACGAAGCTGGCGCACAGCCGGTTGAATTCTTCAATTTCACTACCTCTGAAGGCGTTGATCTCAACGGCTACATGATCAAGCCAACCGATTTTGATACAACAAAAAAATATCCTGTGTTCATGACGCTCTATGGAGGTCCCGGCTCCCAGGAGGTGCTCGATGGATGGATGGGCGCTGACTACTGGTGGTATCAATCGCTCGCACAGCAAGGCTATATCATCGCATGTGTCGACAACAGGGGCACCGGGGGACGTGGTGAAGAATTTAAAAAGATGACCTACCTGCAGCTAGGACATTATGAAACGATAGATCAGATAGAAGCAGCAAAATATCTGGGCAGTCTACCCTATGCTGATTCTTCACGCATTGGCATCTTCGGCTGGAGCTACGGAGGTTATATGTCATCACTTTGCTTGCTGAAGGGAAATGATGTTTTCAATTCAGCCATCGCCGTCGCACCTGTCACCAACTGGAAATGGTATGACTCGATCTACACTGAGCGCTATATGCGGACTACCGAAGAAAACTCAAACGGATATGAAGACAATTCACCGATCAATTTTGTAGATCGCCTGACCGGTAATTATCTGCTCGTGCATGGTAACTCTGATGACAATGTGCATTTTCAAAACTCCGCAGAAATGTCAGCCGCGCTGATCAAAGCCAATAAGCAATACGATACCTATTACTATCCAAACCGGAATCATGGTATCTACGGTGATAATGCACGCAGGCACTTGTATGTAAAAATGACAGACTTCCTCAATAAGAACCTGAAGCCGGAGAAGCCGATGACGTTTAGTAATCAGCAGTCCAAGTCGTGAGAACGTGAGAACGTGAGAACGTGTGGGTCCCTGAGCTTGTCGAAGGGAAGGAATGCGCCACCTCTCCCCACCCCATTCGCTTTGAGCCAAGGGCTCAAAGCGAATGAAGAATTATTTCTTTTATTCCCTTCGTCAAGCTCAGGGACCATGAAAATGAACTGCGCCTCTGCGGCTCTGCGCGATATTAATTAAGAAAATTCTTTGCGGCGTTGCGCGATAAACTTATATGGGTATCAAAATGTTCCTCGTCAACTGGCCAAAGTAGTTTATAATCCTTAATTTTGGCGTTTTAACAGCAACACCATTGGAAATCCTCAATCGTAAAGCCCGTCACGAATACCAGTTACTTCACAAGTATGAGGCTGGCCTTGTATTGAAAGGTACAGAGGTCAAATCCCTGCGCCTCGGGCAGGCTAACATGAGCGATGCCTGGTGTCTGTTTGAGCACGGCGAGCTCTACCTCAAAAATCTCCACATCAACGAATATGAGCATGCCAGCATGTTCCAGCATGAAGCAAAAGGGACACGGAAACTACTGCTCCACAAATCAGAGCTCAAGAAACTCATGCGGCGCGTGGATGAGAAAGGACTGACGATCGTACCCTATCGCATCTACTTTTCAGAACGCGGACATGCCAAATGCGAGATCTGGCTGGCGCAGGGCAAGAAAGAGTTTGACAAACGCAATACGATCAAGGAGCGGGATGTCAGGAGGGATATTGACCGCAGCTTAGCGTAGATTTTCCTGTTATCTTTAAGAGACTGATAAACTCAACTATGAAATTAAGCAGGGAAGTAGCCGAACTCCTGAAGGCTGGTGTCATTGAGCAAGACACTGCTGATCGAATTGAACAATACTATCTGACGAAAGCAGGGCCACCCCAAAACAAACTTGTCATCGTATTCGGGATCCTGGGCTCACTCCTCGTTGGCCTGGGCATCGTCCTTATCCTGGCGCACAACTGGGATCAGCTTTCCAGATCTATTAAAACAGTTATTGCTTTCGTGCCCTTGCTGGTAGGGCAGGCTGTATGTGGTTATACCCTGCTAAAACAGCAAGACAGTATCACCTGGCGGGAAGCCGGTTCTACTTTTCTGATCATGGCCATAGGTGCATGCATAGCACTCATCAGCCAGATCTACAATATCCCAGGCAACTTATCTTCTTTTCTATTTACCTGGTCCTTGCTGACACTGCCGATCATTTATGTCATGCGATCCTCAGTCGCCTCCCTGCTCTATTTGTGTGGTATCACCTGGTATGCCTGCGAGACAGGATATTGGGGTTACGCAGATCATGAATCCTATCTATACTGGGGCTTGCTGTTACTTGCATTGCCTCATTATTTTATCCTTAATAAAAAACATAGTGGAAGCAACTTCTTTACGTTTCATAACTGGTTTATTCCTCTCTCCGTCATCATTGTGTTAGGCACCGTCGCTACAGATATTGAAGAACTCATGTTTATCGCCTACATGAGTCTATTTGGGGTTTTGTACCAGATCGGTAATACGTCAGTACTACGCGAACAGAAAATCAGGAATAACGGCTATCTCGTTTTAGGGTCGCTGGGATCAGTAGCGCTCCTGGTCGGGCTGAGTTTCGATTGGTTCTGGGAAGATATGAGAACCAAAGATTTTTCAACAGAAACCTGGATATACTCTCCGGAAATGATCACTGCTGTTTTGCTTACGCTTATGGCAATCGTGCTCCTCGGATATCAAAAGAAACGCGAGTCACCCGTGACCATCAAACCAGTTGAACTTGTCTTCCTTCTTTTTATCGGCATCTTCTTTGTTGGATTGACATCTCCCTTTGTAACTATCCTGATTAACTTACTGGTGCTGGCGATTGGTATCCTGACGATTCGCGAAGGAGCCAGGCATAATCATTTTGGCATTCTCAACTACGGTCTGTTGATTGTGACGGTCTTGATCATATGTCGCTTTTTTGACACCAATATCAGTTTTGTATTGAAAGGGCTGTTGTTTGTAGCCGTAGGATTAGGATTCTTTTATGCGAATTATTGGATGTCGAAAAGGAAAAAAGGCAAAGGCAAAGGCTGAGGCGAAGGCGAAGCAAGCAACACTGACAACTCACAATTGACAACTCACAAAAAATGAATCAAAAAATAACAATTCCTGCTTTCATCCTAATGGTGCTTGCGCAGCTCTATGTACCCGCCAGTATGATCTTCCAGAAGGAACGGGTCATCACGCAGGGTGCCGCTTATAAATTCAGGACTGCTCCGATAGATCCAAACGACCCATTCAGAGGGAAATACATCACCTTGTCCTTTAATGAAAATGCGGTCAAAGTGGAGAACACTGTGGAGTGGAATAGTGCGGATATGGTTTTTGTAGGGCTTGCCACAGATTCAAATGGTTATGCCTTCATTCAATCTGTAATGAAAGATCAACCACTGAGCGGGAATGATTACATCAAGGCGAGTATAGATTATATTATGACAGATACAACTACCACCGTTTATATCCGGTATCCCTTTGATCGCTTCTATATGGAAGAGTCAAAAGCACCTCTCGCTGAACAAGTTTATACTGAAGCGGCTATTGATTCCAACCAGATAGCCTATGCACTTGTGATGGTGCGGGAAGGAGACGCTGTGGTCCGTGATGTGGTGATAGATGGTATATCTATTGTTGAGCTCGCCAAACAGAGATCCGCCAGGGATAAATAGTTTCCACCATCTCTTTCCAGGGCAATTTTAATTTGCGCTTAAAGGAATTCTAAATAAGTGAAAGGCCATCCTTTTATTGCACGCCTTCCACTACTTTGCTTTCAGATTGTCCCTATCTTTGAAATATACAATTGAACCTGTCATTTAGCCAGTCAATTTCTATCTTGTCCTGATCTCCTCTCTCCATGGGTCTACAGCTTCAAAAATTATTTCTGGGACGTCCTGAAGAAGGGCCTCCACCCTCACAGGGAGCGCTGGAGAAGCGGATACATAACATCAGATCTATCTGGAACAACCAGGAGGACAATGATGTGGGGATTGAGAAAATCCTGAGATTGTTCCTGGCAGTTTCCCAGTTCTTTTTTCCCGGATTGTATCTCAAAGAAGTCTTTAGTAAAAAATATCACCGTTACCAGGATCTGGCGGTGGATGTTTATGTTTTATTTAAACTATGCTTTCCGCTTTACATATTGATGAACGGGCTTGAGCAGCATGCTTTTTTATTCTATGTCATGCTATGGTTGATGATCGAAACCATGCTGTACATACCCACCCTGATTTTCGCCTCTGATGTGATCGCCCGGCCCAGGTCTTATAGACGATCCATGTTATTGCTCTTTATCAATTACGCCGAAATAATCTTTGAATTCGGCGTGATCTATGCCCATGGCAATTTTATGAATATGCCTTTTGCCCATTGGTTTGATCCGGTATATTTTAGTTTTATCACTTCGGCGACGATTGGTTTTGGTGATTTTCATCCGGTGACACCAATCGGAAAATTCCTGGTTAGTTTTCAATCCACCCTCTTTATTATTTTCGTAGCCTTGTTCCTCAATTTCTTCACCGGCAAAGTGGAGAGCAAAGGATATTTCGGGCAGTATAAATAACAAATTGACCTGCAATGCTTCCTCGTAAGCCTTTGTTTCCTTGCCTCCTTATTTCTTTCTTACTTTCACGCTATGAAACTTGAATTTACGCTCACGGAGAATGACCTGCTGACCCACCAGCTCTTTGCCACCTCTAAAACAAAAAGAGTAGTCAAACGAAGAGCACAGGGTAAAATATTCCTCCTGCTTATCTACATGGCTACCGGCCTCTTTATCTGGGAAAGGAATGGCGTGGTCACTGGAGCCGTATTTTTCCTGGTCTGTCTTCCATTGTATTTTTTATACGCCTCTATGGAGCGCAAACAATATGTCAAACACATCAGTGCTTTCGTCAATGATCAGTTTAAAACACGCGGTGATAAAAAAACAACTCTCTCATTTAGTGAAAAGGAAATCATCATGAAGGATGGGGACAATGAGAGTGTAGTGCCCATGTCTGATCTGGAAATCATTCATGAGATTGATGCATTGTACTCCATTTCACTTTCCACCGGCCAGGCGATTCTCATTCCGAAAGCACACCTTGCCTCTATTGAAGATACCTCCTCGATGCTGCTGGACATGGCTGAAAGGCTTGACATTCCCTACCAACGGGAGCTGAACTGGAAGTGGAAGTGAGTCTTACTCTCTTACCTCTTACTCTCTAGAATTCCGCATTACCGGGAGTACGCGGGAAAGGAATCACATCGCGGATATTCGACATCCCGGTAACAAATAAAACCAGGCGCTCAAATCCAAGTCCGAAGCCCGCGTGCTTGCAGGTACCGAATCGTCTTGTATCCAGATACCATTGCATCTCTTCCAGTGGCACATGCATCTCCTCCATCCGGCGAGTTAATACATCGAGCCGCTCTTCGCGCTGAGATCCACCGACGATCTCACCAATGGAAGGAAATAAAATATCCATGGCAGATACCGTCTTCTCCCCTTCATCCACACGCATATAGAATGCCTTGATTTCCTTAGGGTAATTAGTCAGAATCACAGGTTTTTGAAAGTGCTTTTCGACGAGATACCTTTCATGCTCCGATTGCAGATCAGTCCCCCACCCTTCGATCGGGTACTGGAATTTTCCCTTCTTATTAGGTGTTGAGTTTTTCAATATTTCAATCGCCTCACCATAGGTCAGTCTTTCAAATTTATTGTCAACCACGAACTTTAGCTTAGCGATTAAATCCATTGGACTACGGTCAGCTTGCGGTTTTGATTGTTCTTCCTGTTCCAGACGCTCTTTTAAAAACTGAATATCATCAGCGCAATGCTCCAGTGCAAATGAAATCACATACTGCAGCATGTTTTCCGCCAGATCCATATCATCCTGCAGATCAAAGAAAGCAACTTCCGGTTCGATCATCCAGAACTCAGCCAAGTGTCTTGTGGTGTTACTATTTTCTGCGCGGAAAGTGGGACCGAATGTATATACTCTGCTCAACGCCAATGCGGCAAGTTCTGCTTCAAGTTGTCCCGACACCGTCAGATTGGTTTCCTTCTGGAAAAAATCCTTTTTGACATCTATCGCGCCTTCCGGTGTAAAAGGAATTTTGTTCAAAGGCAGTGTAGTCACTCTAAACATTTCACCTGCTCCCTCTGCATCAGAGCCTGTGATGACAGGGCTATGGAAATAAAAGAAACCACGCTCATGGAAAAAATGGTGAATCGCATAGGCCAATGAATGGCGTATACGCATCACTGCACCAAATGTATTCGTCCGAATACGCAGATGTGCGATCTCGCGCAGAAACTCCATACTATGCCTTTTTGGCTGCAATGGATATTTTTCCGGATCAGCATCACCTACTACTTCGATATTCGTAGCCTTCAATTCAACTTCCTGTCCCTTCCCCTGTGACGCGAGCAGCATACCAGTGGCAATGATCGCTGAACCTGTTGTAATCCGCTTTAGTAAACCTGGGTCGGTAGCCTCGTGATCAACCACTACCTGGATAGTCTGTATGCATGATCCATCACTGACTGCTGCAAACTGGTTACTTCTGAAGGTTCTTACCCAGCCGCAAACGGTCACTTCTGAGCCTATTGGCTTACTCTTGAGTATTTCTTTAATGGATTGTTTCATATAGGTTTATGCGACGTAAGGAGATCAAAGATAAGTTCCTTAGTCCTAATTCGTCTGACATCTTGCAAGGAAAGGCTCCGCATCCGGCGTACCCAGCTCTACGGCTTTTTTCCAGTCGGCACAGGCTGCCTGAAGGTCGCCGAGAGCCTCAAAGGTCCTACCCCGGAAAAAGTAAGAAGCCCCATGCTGAGGCTGTTTGGCAATCGATTCCTCCATGTCTGCTTTTGCCTGAGGAAACATACCCATCTTTCCGTAGCAGAACCCCCGCTCATAATACCCATTTGGGAAAGCAGGGTTAGCAACTATCAATCTTGAAAAAGTTTCAATCGCCTCATTAAGCATATTTGCTTCTTTATAAGCTACTCCGAGATTAAACATACCGTGTTGGTTATTTGGATCCGCGGTAAGTATAGCTTTAAAATCTTCAGCCGCTTCCTTTGTATGTCCGCTGGCGCCAAGGGCACTGCCTCTGAATTGCAAAGCTGAGATATTACCTGGTTCCTTAGCCAGTGCCTGGTTGGCGACTTCAACAGCTTCCGGATATTTAGCAAGTTTAAAATAGGCTTCAGCGAGACGCACCTTGGCATCTGTATAATCTGGGCTCAGTTCAGACCCCTTCTTCATGAATGGTAATGCCGCTTCCCAATTACCTTCATCTCTCAACATCGATCCATAATTGAGATTAGCCAATCCGGATCCGGGATTGGTAGTGATTGCATTTGTGTAGTATGGCTCCCAGCCATTGTAGGTGCCAATCCTCCAGAAATTGATTCCGGACCACAACACCAGGATACCGGCAAATACAAAAGGAGCTATTTTTTGCGAGCTCAGTTTTGATTTGTCAACGACTGCAAGAATGATCAACCATAGTCCGATAAAAGGAAACCAGGACCTGTGATCGAGGTAATCATACGCAACACCAGCAAAGGAAGGCTCGTATGCCAATGATGGGAGTAATGGTGCGAGCCAGATGACACCGCCGATTAACATCAGTTTTAGATCCGGTTTGTATTTCCATAGCAAATACGCGAGTATTCCGATACAGACTAATCCACCTAAAGTCCAAAATATTGAATACCCCGGCATGACACTATAACCCAGCGGAACGATCATTTTAAAAACCTCCTCCAACAGCGAACGTGTATTCTTAAAAAAAGCAAGGATGGAAAGATTGCCTGCATCGGCAATGGCAGATGACCTCATGGCGAAGTAAATCGCAAATAAAACTCCATTGATTCCCATCCATGCCCATTCAATTCCAGACGGCAACTTTTTACGCTCAGTATACAACATCACAAGAGCGATTGGAAGCAGGGCCACTGCAGATTCCTTTGACAACAATGCCAGGAAAAAAACGGGTACGGCCATCCACAGAAATTTGTTTGAATTCGTTTTGAGGTATTGCTGTACCAAAACGATGAATCCTACACCGAACAACATCAGATACAAGTCACCTCTTGCCGCTATCCATCCTGCAGCGTGAGGCGTCAGCAAGTTGACACTATACAAGAGTGTCCCTGCCCAGGCGAGTGTAGGCTTAAAATAAAATCGCAATAGGAAAAACAAAAGGACCACGCCAGCCATAAACACAAGCAGGTTGTGGACATGGTATACAGTTGGGCTTTCTTTCCCAAGCGCATAATCAATCATATACGTGATACTTTGCCAGGGGCGGTAGAGCTCTATCCGCGCATCCATAAACCAGGCATCTGTCTTGAAGGCAATATCAGGATTAAACCCCTCCTTGATCACCGTATTCTCAAGGACCATCTTGTCATCATCATGCATGACAAAATCAAAAAAAACGGAGCGGCCAAATACGATCAGTGGGATAGCTATCAACATCAGGTATTGCCAGAGCCTGAGTTTTGCAGATGCTTTTTTAGGGGAGGTTTGTTTTTGCTTTTTAATAGCCATTGCTGCTCAAAGTAATGAGTTGAAGATGGAATGATACGGGCAGGGCGAAATGCAATGACAATGATATGAAGAAAAAAGGGAATATGACAGCGTGGAAGCCCTTGTCGGCGTTTTGAAGCTATAAAAGACGTTTAGGCCAGCAATTGAGTTAACTCACGGCATTCCCGCAACATCTCCGCTCTGGAGTAACCACCCGGTATGCCACCATATCTGACAGTGAGGCATTGATTGAAAAATTCGACTGCACGATCCGTCGATGCTTCATTTATTTCAGCTTTGACCATATACTTTTTCAGGCTTGCCTCATCAAGTTCGGAAGATGGGATCATAAACCGGTCGATCAGGAATTTATAATATGTTTCCGTTGCCTTTTCAAAAAAAGTATTTCCAGGCATTGCATTGATGTTTGCTTCCAGGCGGTTGTATTGAAGGTATGCATTGTCTGCGGCATCATTCCTGATCCGTTGGGCTTCGGGCATTTGATTTTCACGTTTACGCTTTGCAGCATAAAAAAAGCTCAAACCTGATCCGTATAGCACCATTGCGAAAAGTAAAAGATGGGGTATGGAAACCCAAAATTTGTCTTTCAAAAGGAGAGGGTTTATCCGCATTAGCTCAGGAGGTCCGGTGGCTTTCTTATTCAGTGTTGATGTATCGAATGGGATGCCTATCCCTTGTGTGACATGCAGGTCAATGGTATCGGATGCAATGGTCACATATTGCTTTTGTGCAGGGTCAAAATAAGTAAAGGGGATGACCACGGTATAATCGCCAGGCCTGGCCGGAATCATCTGGTAGGCGACTGTGCGGATGTGGGAAACTTCATTGCCCGCATCAAACACTTTATCCTCGAGAATCTTGGGGTCATATGTTTCAAAATCTCCATTGGGGATAGTTGTCGGGGTATCCCATCTGCGTGAATCGCCGTTGCCCTTAATCTCAATCTGGAAATTAAAAGCTTCATCTGTGGTGATCTTCGTTTTGCCAGGTGTCAGGGTCATTTGATATACTCCCACTGCTCCCGAATAGGAAGCAGGAGCACCCATTGGCAAAGGGAGTATCGTAATGGTCAACGGTTCTGATGCCACCTGTACATCTTGTATCCTGCGCATCGTAAAAAATCCCTGGTTGCCTGGAAAGGGTGCATTGATACCTGCACTCATCACCATCGGATCAATGGTATACGTGCCTGATTGATGAGCGAACAAGGCAATTGACTTAATGATCCTTGATGTAAACTGCAATCCGTTAATGGTTTCGTAAGTAGCCTCCCGACTAAAGTCTGAGAAATTCTGAATAAAAAAATCAGCGTAATCATCTTCATCGATTGTACTCACTGTCTGTACATTCTCCCTGAAGAGCAATCTGTAAGTGAGAATAATTTGTTGACCAGGGTAATAAGATTTTCGATCCACCTCTGCTTTCAGGATGACAGGTTCTCTGGATGTGGAAGATGAACCTTGCTTTGCTATATCCTTTTGTGGGATGACTTCGATCGAAACAGGACGTGTAATAAATTTTTTACTGCCCGCTACTACTGTTGCAGCACCTATTGTCAGTTTACCCTGCGTCGTGGCGAGCAGTGAATAAGACCATGACTGACTCCTGCTGACAGCACCATTGATCACCATCGTGCTGGATCCAATAGAGGGCCCACCTACCACCTTAAAACTCTCAAAGGAAGGTGGACGAAAATCCAAACCGTTGGCATTGAGGAGCTCAAACTGAACTTCAAAAACCGAATGCTGCGCAATCTTAGATGCAGAAACACTGGTCCTGAATTCAGGCTCCTGGGCAAGCATAGCACTACTCACTCCGGACAGGATGAAAAAAAGAAAAAGGAATCGCAGTATGTTAAAATTTCCTTTTCTCACGGGTGGTAGTTGAACTTGATTTTTGAGTTGCAGACTTTGATGAAGATGGTGCTCCAGGTGCTGACAGGACCACGACTTCTACCGGATTGATAGTTAGTTTTTCTTCACCTGTCTGATAGGTAGCCTTTGGTATGGTCAGTGTACCTGCTTCCATGGCCATCAAGGTAAAGGAATAGGATTGGTTTGAACTCATCTTTCCGTTTTGGTACATAAAACTGGAAGAAGAATTCGGGCCACTGATCACCGGAAGATTATGCATATCCGGCATGTTGATTTTTCCTTCTCCATTCTCAATCGTATAGGTCACCTCCACCATTTCTCCGATGGAGATGGTGTCTGAACTGACCTCAACTTTCACCACTGGCTGCTGTCCAAACGCAGTGATCGAAAGGAATAACACAGGCAAGAAAAATAAGCGTTTCATTTTATGTTTCAATTCTTGTTTTACAATGATCAAATATCTCGAATGACCTTCCTTTCAAACAAACCAAACAAGTCAAACTGCACATTCAGTCTGCAATGCAATATGCTCTGAAGTGACTTTCTCTGTGATCCGATCCCGGCATATCTCGTTTAAATATTTCGCACGGAGAGCGCGGAGTACACGGAGAATCACTTTCTATTTCGGTTGGTGAGCGTAGTCGAACCATCACTTTTCACTTTTCACTTTTCATTCTTCACTCTATATGCCTTCGCCTTTTTTAGTGGGGTTAAAACCCCACTTTACAATATCGGTCGTGCCTACGGCACTTGGATCGATGATTTGGCATCATCGATCTTTTTTACTTAGCCTTCGCCTTTTTCACTTTTCACTTTTCACTTTTCACTTTTCACTTTTCACTTTTCACTCTTCATTCTTCACTTAACTTACCAATCTTTCACCGGTGGCGCACTCTTCCCTGCTCCTTTCTTTAGTTTTTCCTGCACACGTTGGTCTTCACGTTCTATCGCTTTGAGGATTTCTCTTGCTTCTTCATTACTCAACTCTTCTGCAGATTGCTTTTGGTCTTCATCAGGTTGGGGTTCTTTTTGGGGAGAGCTTGATGGATCCTGCTGCTGCGATTCATTTTGTTGTTGATCCGATGGCTGCTGGTCGTTTTGTGGCTGTTGCTGCTGTTGATCTTCTTTCTTTTGGTGGTTCTGTTGCTGTTGTTGTTGCTGAAGTTGTCGTAAGGCGAGTGTCAGGTTTTTCTTGGCCTCTTCATCTTCGGGTTGCAGCTTTAGGGATTGTATATACGCCCGGATGCTCTTGTCATATTCCTGGTTTTGGTAGTGAGCGTTGCCCAGATTGTACCAGGCCTTTGATTTCAGTGCCGGATCATCTGATGATTCGATAGACTTTTGATATTGCTGTATGGCTTCAGGAATCCGGTTCTGGTTGTAGATGGTATTGCCGAGGTTGAATGAGGTCGTGGGCTTATCTTTTTCCTCTAATGCTTTACGATAGGCCGTTTCTGCATCCGTATAAGCCCGTCGTTCATATAATTCATCCCCTACCCTCAACCATGGATAATCAGCCTGACACCATCCTGATCCATACGAGGTTATGATCATAAAAAAGAGCAAGTGGATATGTTGGATCTTTCTCATCAGATAACGTCAGATTTATAATTAGTCACCACCATAAAACCGATCAATAAGAGTGCCGGGAGCAGGAACCACTGGAAATAGCTTCTATGCTCCGTGAAAGAACGTTTTTCCATCTTACTTCTTTCAAGGCCTGCTAATTCTTTCCCTATTTCCTCGACGACTATGTCACCGCCTGTCGCGTCAAAATATTTGCCCTTTCCCTTTTGGGCGAGTTCCACCATCAGGGATCTGTTTAGTGCTGAGCGGACAGGCTGGCCTTTGTCATCCAGTTTGAGATACTTCTGCCCTTCGTTTGTGATAGGTATAGTGGCTCCGGCTTCAGTTCCTACACCAATTATATAGGTCACCCAACCTGCCTCGGCTACTTCTTCGATAGCCTCAGGGGCGTCGTTGTCATGATCCTCTCCATCTGTCAGGACGATGAT
Organism: Saprospiraceae bacterium; assembly: GCA_031402955.1. Classification (GTDB taxonomy): domain Bacteria; phylum Bacteroidota; class Bacteroidia; order Chitinophagales; family Saprospiraceae; genus Opimibacter. The sequence goes on along the minus strand of JANNSS010000170.1, from coordinate 19,959 downwards.
GGCGCCCCTGGTATCGGTTTCCCCAGATTTTGCATTGAGAATCAATCTCAATGCTTCTCCAATTGAAGTGCCCTGGGTCCCGGCCTGATCTGGATTCGCGGCATTGAGGAACAACTGGATAGCCTGCCAATCGGATGTGAGCGGGCTCTGGATATACGCATTACCGGCGAAAAGGACGAGTCCGACCTTATCTGTCTTGAATTTAGTCGAGAGGTCCAATGCTATTCGCCTGGCCCGTTCCAGTCGGCTGGGGGCGATATCTTCAGCAAGCATACTGGTGGAGATGTCTAACACCAGATATATATCCGCGGTCTTGCTTTCAACAGCCACAGATCTGTACCCCCACTGGGGATTGGCGGCTGCGATGGTGAGAAAGATGGTACTCAATAATCCCAGCCACATCCATTTTGGCCTACCGTGCTGACCCCTGGTGATTTTCTGATTAGATGTATCACTTCCCCACCTTGACCACGCGCTGCGGGCCAAATATTGCCGTGTGAAATATAAGATGACCGCCAGGACAGTTAATCCAATAAACCAGAAAAAACCGGGATGTTCAAGTCTAAACATGGTGTCTTGGTGGTTGCGTTTCTAAAAAGGTGTTTGTTAAGCGTACCTCAAGTATCAATTCCTGCAGGATGCCTGAGAGACCCTGATATCAAAAGCATCAGGATTTTGACAGGCTTCATGCTGCATTTCCATTTGAAGCAAAAATAGTCATATGCCTTAATGATGTATCGTTCTTGAGAAATGGTTAACAATAGAAGCCGGTTGGTGACACCAAAACGATGGATCTAGACGATTTATGATCAACAATCTCTAAGCCTGCCTAGTGCAGGTTTATGCATTCCGAGGCCGTCAGGCATCATTAGCGTAAAATAATTGACAATTAGCTGTCAGAGCACGAATACGATCATTATGGGGAGAAACGGGAATTCTAAAAGCTATTACTTTGGTAGTCAAAGTGCAATATGTGGCACAATTATACCATATCATATGATGTCGGTGCTTTCAAATATTCTGAGGATACCATCAATTTCAAAATTTAAATATTACAGGAGTTGCAATCGAAAAATAAAAATATTTTTGTGCTGATGATCGCCTCATATCTGAGGGGTAGTCTTTTATTTTTTCATCTAGGTATTGTGTTTAAACTAAAACATTAAATCATCCATTTTATGAGCAATCCAAATATCAAATCTGATAAAGCGGCCTCTGACGGTTCTTTCAACAGGTTATTTGCTTCCATTCTGATCCCGGTGGCTTTAGTCATAGGTTACCTGGTTTTCAAATTTATTCTTGGGGATCCATCAAATTTTGTGGATAACAATCCTAAAGGTCACCCACTGTCCGGTAATTATCTGGGAATGATGTTTAAAGGTGGAATATTGGTGCCTATTCTGATGGGTGCTATGATCATCGTGATCGCTGTCATCATAGAACGCTTTGTTTCATTGAATGTGGCTAGTGGAAAAGGGTCAACTCCTGTATTTGTCCGTAAGATCAAAGGGTTCCTGGATCGTAATGATATCAATGGTGCTATCAAGGAATGTGATGCTCAGCGCGGATCAGTAGGAAATGTCGTCCGTGAAGGATTGCACAAATACAATGCAATGGCCAATATGCCTGGATTAGATAAAGACCAGAAGATTCTTGCTATCCAGAAAGAAATTGAGGAAGCTACTTCTCTTGAATTGCCTATGCTTGAGAAGAATCTTGTAATTCTGGCAACCTTCGCCTCTGTAGCCACTCTTTTAGGTCTTCTTGGAACTGTGTTCGGGATGATCAAGGCTTTCTCTGCGATTGCTACTGCTGGAGCACCTGATGCGGTGACATTGTCAACTGGTATCTCTGAGGCCCTGATCAATACTGCATTGGGTATCGGTACATCTGCCCTTTCCATTATTGCCTATAATTATTTTACCACCAAGATCGATGGCTTGACGTACGGCATTGATGAGGCAGGATTCAGTATTGCGCAGAGTTTTGCAGCAAAACATTAATTCTTTACTTACCGTTCTTCATTTAATAACTTATGCCAAAGGTCAAAATACCAAGAAAGAGTACATCAGTTGATATGACTGCCATGTGTGATGTGGCCTTTCTACTGCTGACTTTTTTCATCCTCACGACCAAATTCAAGCCACAGGAAGCTGTTGCGATCGATATTCCAGCCTCCACGGCGCAGATACCCATTCCGGATAAAGACATCATGATGTTCCAGATATCACCGGATGGTCGTTTGTTTTTTGGATTGGATGATCAGATCACCAGGCTCAAGTTGCTGGAAAGGTTGTCAACCCGATATGAACTTCAGTTTACACAGGATCAAAAAGATGTCTTCAAACTGATGGAATCATGGGGTGTGGATATCCGCAATCTGCCGGCATATCTTGATATGTCTCCTGAAGAAAGATCAGCTTATCAACAACCCGGATTGAACATTGATACCACCGGGGGGCAATCCCAGGTGGAGGACCTTATCCTTTTTTCGCGTCAGGAAAATAATAACCTGCGCATAGCAATCAAAGGGGATAAGACTACAGAATACAGACATTTTGACAGGCTTATACAAGCTTTGCAAAACAGGAAGGTTAATAAATTCAACCTGATCACTTCAGCCAGGACGGCACAGGAGTAAAATCAATTCATACAAAAGTAAAAACGTGAATCATGGCTGAAATGAATACTTCCGATAGTGGAAGTCATAAAAAAGGTTCGAAAAAAGTACGTACTAAGAAAATGTCTACCAGGGTGGATCTGACGGCCATGGTGGATCTTGGATTTCTGCTGATTACCTTCTTTATGCTGGCCACTACGATGAACAAGCCAAAGACGATGGAGGTCAATAAACCTGCCAAGGAGGAAGAAAAAGTCAAGGAACCTCCCATCAAAATGTCTAAAACGGCTACACTGATGCTAGGGGCCAGGAATAAGATTTATGCCTATGTATCGCCTGATGAAATTGAAGCCGGAACAGAGATCACCATGGACAGCATCGATTATAGCCCATCCGGTCTCAGGAAATTTATCCAGCGAAGGCAATCAGAAGTCAAAGCACTATATGGTGATCAGGATGAGCTTTTTATCATGATCAAACCTTTACCTGCTTCTAATGTTAAAAATATAGTGGATGTATTGGATGAAATGACCATCAATGATGTCAAACGATATGCTATCCTTGAACCCAATGATCCCATTGATTCCCTGATCGCACTTCAGACAGGTCAGCGTAGAAAATAATTTTTATGCAATGATGCAGTCGCCTGCATCATTACATTAAATAAAAAAGACTAATCATGGAAAATGAAAATTTGCTAAAAAGATCGATGGATGACATCGTATTTGATGGCAGAAATAAATCTTACGGGGCATTCCAGCTCAGACGCCTGTATGACAAGCATATGTCAAGGGCTATGATTAGCGGCATGGTGTTTTTCCTGTTAGCAGTGAGTTCTCCTAAGATCATCCAGATGATCAAGGGATTCATTCCTGATGCAAAAAATGAACTGATCATGAAGGAGGTTACGCTTGCCGAACCTCCCCCAATTGATCCATTGAAACCTCCCCCACCTCCACCACCTGAAATGAAGCCTCCTCCTATCAAGGATCAGATCAGGTTTGTACCCCCGGTGGTCAAGAAGGATGAAGAGGTCCTTGAAGAGGAACCACCTCCACCAACCGTTGAGGAGATCAAGGACAAAGAAATTGCTACTGAAACCAAGGAAGGTGATGACTCAGGTGTTGATGCCTCCTTGACTGAGCCTGACAATCCCCCTGCACCACCAGTGCTCGAGGAGCCTAAGGAAGAAGAGCCATTTGCCTATGTAGAACAAATGCCAACGTTTCCTGATGGACAAGAGGCCATGTACAAATACATCTACGAGAAGATAAAATATCCTGCCATTGCCCGGGAGAATGGAATTTCCGGCCAGGTCATTGTGCAGTTTGTCGTATCCAAAGAAGGTGATATCCAAAAAGCAAAAGTGGTTCGTGGTATTGGCGGCGGATGTAATGAAGAAGCTTTACGTGTTGTAAATGGTATGCCACGATGGAAACCAGGTAAACACAACGGTAGAGCTGTGCCGGTTACATTCACCCTACCGATCAAATTCGTTCTTCAGTAAGGCATGGATGCCGATACAATCAGGCGATTGTTCCTTTTAATACTAGGGCTGGCGTATGTAGGTTTGGGGATCTTTATGTTTGTTAAAAAAGTCATCCCGCTATCGCCCTGGGGCGAAATCCTGTCTGCGGCCTTTGTACTCTACGGTTGCTTTCGGGTATACAGGGCTCTTTTGAAAAAGTAAACACGACAAAATATACATGTAGTGAAGGTCTGATCTCCCTGACAGGGAATCAGACCTTCTTAGTCAGCAGCAAAGCCTTAAGGGCACCGCTAATAACCGCTTGATGAGGAAGAATCATGCCGATTGTCATGGCATAATTTAAATTTCTAGTAACTACTTGATAGTTATTAGCAGTGCTCTTAAGGTGAAATTAATTCTCCTTAACAGCAGCTTAACTGAAAATGAAATGATCTCACGTCATTCTAATAGTAAAAGACCTGACCAGGTAACTATGAAACGCTTTACTGCATATATACTCTTTCTACTCTTCAGCGCCTCTATGGCGTGTGTGAAAAAAGTTGAGGATATTGAAGGACCTACCATGGGCTCTCTCCGGATCCTGGCCGACGAGAGTATTAAAGACATTGTCGAACAGGAAGAGGAGATATTTGAACGCTTCTACCCTCATGCCCATCTGGATATCACGTATACCAACGAGCGTGACATGTTTGCTCAGTTACTGGTGGATAGCATTGATTTGATTATGAGTACCCGGATGCTCAACACAGAGGAAACCACCTACCTGTCAAATCGTCAATCCGAGCCCAGACACTTTCTATATGCGACCAGCGCCATTGCATTCATCGCCAATCGAAATGTAGCGGACACCGCGTATACCTATGAAAAAATGGTTTCCATGCTCGGGGACAGTGCTTCCGGCAAGATTTTCGTCATTGAAAATGTCAAATCAGGGATCACCCAGCAGATTTTACAATTGATTAACAAACCTGATTTGCCAGGTCATTTTTATGCCCTGGCCTCTAAAAAGGAAGTATTCGAATATATCAAGGCTCATGACAATGCCATAGGTATCATCGACTACGTAGCTATCGGGGACAGCGACAGTGCGTTCACCCGGGAAGTACTGACCCAGGTAAACCTGCTGGCGCTCAGCAGACCTCAGGACTCAATACAGTATGGGTTTCTGAAGCCTTACCAATATAATCTCCAGGACCGGAAATATCCTTTAACCCGTGAATTGTATGTCATCAATAATACCGGGAAAAGTGACACTGGGATTGGATTTGCCTCGTTTATATGCGGTGAAATAGGCCAGAAAATCGTTCTCAAAGCGGGCTTATTGCCCAAATATCAAACCGAACGAAACCTTGAGTTTAAAAATTCTGCCGATATAAAAGTTGTAAAATGAACACAATACATCATAATCATGTTGCATTTTTGCACCCTCATTTTCTAAATGCCCATAAAATGAAAAAGCTATTATTTGCCGCACTTCTGGTCTCTTGCGCGACGATCCCGCAAGCTCAGGTACCATCCTTGCAGGAAGGGATCAAACAGATGCAGAATGAGAATTATGCAGCAGCACAGACCACCTTCAATGCTATCGCGAAAAGTGATCCTAAAAACGGGACCATTTATTACTATATCGGCGAAGTGAGTTATAAGACAGATGCTCTTGCTGAAGCTGAAAAGGCTTATAAAAAAGGACTGACGATCAATACACAATGCGCTGAATGCAAAGTGGGCATCGGTAAGTTATTACTTGATCAGGGCAAATCCGCAGAGGCTGAGGAGCAATTCCAATCTGCCTCCAGACTGGACAAGAAGAACCCTGAAATATTTGCCCTCATCGGCGAAGCTTACCTGAATAATAAAAAACCAAACGGTAACAAGGCTGTAGAATATCTTTCCATGGCAAGGGATATGAATCCGGGAGTTGCTAAATACTGGGCTCATCTCGGAGATGCATATGAACTGACCGGCAATCATGGCGAGGCAATGACCGGCTATGAGACGGCCATTAGAAAAGATCCTACTATTTCTTCTGCCTATACCAGTATGGCTAGAATCTGGACAAAAGCAAAACAGGATTCATTAGCTATACCCTTACTGGAAAAAGCAATCGAGCTGTCCCCGAATGATGCGCAGCCCTATAAGTACCTGATTGAACTCTACATTAAAAACGGGAAGTATGCTAAAGTAACGCCGCTACTTGATAAGTATGTATCCTTATCTGGTGATGATGTAGATGCGAAAGTGAGGTTTGTCAAATTCCTGACCTTCCAGGCCAAGGATTATGATCGCGCGATTCTGGAAGGTGAAAAACTGCTTGAAACCAATCCTGAGCAATACACGCTGCACAGGTGGCTGGCATGGGCTTACGCAGAGAAAGGAGATTTCCAGCATTCCTATGACCATAGTGTAATGCTTTTTGAGGAACTTGGTAAAAAAGAAGACAGAGCTGTATTCCCTTCTGATTATGATTATTATGCTAAAGCAGCTTTCAAGCTTGGTAAAATAGACGAAGCAGCACACATCTATCGGAAGTACCTGGAATTGGATCCTTCCCGTAGTCAGGAAATAAATGGCATGCTGGCTAAAGGATATTATGATATTAAAAACTGGGAACAAGCAAAAGCATATTACCTTCGTTTAAGCGCCGAAAAACCTCTCAGCGTTGCTAATAATTATTGGCTGGGCTTAACCTGTTGGTATCTGGACCAGGAGCTATTGTCCGATTCGATTTTTACTAAAGTATTGGAAGTAACACCTGACTATGGACCAGCCTGGATGATGCGCGCCAAAATCGGCAACAGGCTTGATACAGCCGAAACTAAATTGTATCTGTCAAAAATTCCGTATGAAAATTACATCAAGTACACCTATAGTGCTGATGATATGGAAAAGAACAAGAAGAACATGAAGAACCTCAAGGACGCCTATGATTACCTTGGTCGATACTGGGTTCAACAGGAAGAAAAAGGGAATGTCACGGCTAAACAATACTTTGAGAAAATTCTTGAACTGGATCCAGCAGACGCGGAGACCATAGATATACTCCGAATACTGAACACGCCGAATGGTAACAGATAAAAAAAATGTGGTAGAGACACGATGAATCGCGTCTCTACCACATTTTTCCTTTTATATCAGTATGGCAAAGTTCGCACAAGCGTAGATCGCAGGAAAAACAATATAAGCAGGAGCGCAAAGCCAGCGATGAGCGGCCAGTAATACAACTCCACATACCGCTTGTACACCGTAATCTCCACTTCGGTTTTTTCCAATTTGTCGATTTCGTTGTAGACTTCCTGGAGGGACTCTTCCGAAATGGCGCGATAATATTTTCCACCGGTATCCTCCGCAATCTTTCGCAGCAGTTCTTCATCTATCTCCACATTGGTGATGCCAAACATGTAATCACCATTAGCACGTCTGCGCACAGGTGACAAAGCCTGGCCATAACTCCCCACCCCAATGGTATACACCTTGATGCCAAACTCCTTTGCCAGCCCTGCAGCCGTAGCCGGTCGTATGTACCCTGCATTGTTCACTCCATCTGTAAGTAACACGACGACTTTACTTTTAGCCTCACTGTCCTTTAACCGATTGACTGCGGCGGCAAGACCCATGCCGATCGCCGTACCATCTTCCAACGCACCACATTCAAGGCCCTGTAGATATTCTTTCAGGACATCATGATCATTCGTGAGCGGACATTGTGTATAACTTTCTCCGGCAAACACAGCCAGGCCTATCCGGTCATAGGTCCTATGCGTCACGAAGTCAACCGCTACTCTTTTACTCACCGATAATCTGTCAGGCTCAAAGTCCTTGGCCAGCATCGAAGACGAAAGGTCCATGACCAGGAAAATATCAATGCCCTCCCCTTTGACTATTTCTTCTGCATGTTCTGACTGAGGACGGGCCATGGCGATGATCAGCAAACCAATGCTAATCCAAAATAATGGTTCTATGCAAGCATACAACCACATCCTCCATGATTTTTTAATTACGCCGACATCAAGTGGCATTTCAATGGCATTGGTTCCCTGCTTGCGCCTTCGGGACCTACGAAGCCAGATTAGCAGTGGAATCAATCCCAGTAGTAGCAACCACCAGGGATCGTGGAGTATGAAGTTATTGAACAGCTTCATCTCCCTCTGCTTTTACTTCAACTGCTGTGTCCTGCTGAAAAGCAGGAATAGTTTCGATCACAAATTTTCTTACGCGTTCGATCGTAGCTGCATGAATATCCATGCCCGGATCCGCCTTGGCAAATTTGATCAGGTCGGCTACAGACAGCAACTCTTCCGTATCTGTTAATAAGGAATTGCTCAGATGTTGTTTCCTCAACTGAATCAATATTTCATCAGAAGTTTGCTCCCGCGCATGAATAGCAAATCTACGCTCGAGATACTCGCGGAGAATATCAGTGAGATACGTGTAATGCTCTTTTATTTCTCCTCTTTGCCAAAGTTTTCTTTCCGCCAGCTCCTCCAATGCTTTTGCAGCCCACTCATGTGGCAGCAGTGGTATTGCAACTACTTCAGGTGCAACACGCTTTGACTTGCGTTGCCTGAGCCAGAATACCAACGCAGCAATGAATAGCAAGAAACCGATGACATGCGGAATGTATTTTTTATAATACCCGGGATTAAACGGTTGCTCATAGATTTCCTTTATGTTAGACAGACCAGTAGAATCGGGTTCTACTGGCATGACCTTCACAGCAAATGCATTGGTAAAAAGGGTGTCCGTCATTCCTCCTTGCTGTATGACCAGAGGCAATGATGGAATATTTACGACTCCTGTATCAAAAAGAGCAACTGACCAGGTGGCTGTTGTGGATTCAGGTTTGTCCCTGTTCCATGACGGCCCATCAACGACGACGATCCCCTTCATGGAATCGGGCCATATGTGATCTGCATTCAACAGCTCCCTGCCTTCGCTGAGATTGATGAGGATCGTTGCTTTAATCTGGTCACCGATCCTGATCTCTGTCTTGTCTGCAGACAAAGTTGCCTGTGATAAACAGACAAATGGAAAGAAGAAAACCAGTGGAAGAAAGATAGCTTTCATGCTGAAGCCCTTCGTTTAAAAAAACGGTGAAGCTCCTGGATATAGGACTGATCTGTGGAGAGGGACATGGTGTCGCATTTGGCGCGTTTAAACTGCTCCTTAAACTGATTGAATCGATCCCGGTAGGCATTTGAAAAAGCAGCCGTGACGCTCAGATTGCTGGTATCGACAATCATCATCTTGCCGGATTCAGGATCGCGCATCTGCATTATGCCTGCGTCAGGCAGCATGGATTCTGCTGGATCATAGACATGCATCCCTACTACATCATGCCTTTTGGCCGCGAGTTTAAGTGTGGTTTCATACGTCCTGGAAATAAAATCACTCAGCACAAATGCAATACACTTCTTCTTGATGACATTGGTGAGATACTCCAGCGGCACATTGAGATCAGTCTTTCTGCTCACCGGTTCGAAGTACAACAACTCCCTGATGATCCGGAGCAGATGCTGACGTCCTTTTTGCGGAGGGATATACATTTCTATCCTGTCAGTAAACAGGATCAATCCAACCTTATCATTGTTTTGCAAAGCGGAGAATCCAAGCACGGCTGATAACTCTGCCATCCACTCATTCTTCCATGGATCGCGGGTGCCAAAATGGACCGAGCGACTGATATCTACCAACAACATAATGGTGAGCTCGCGCTCTTCTTCAAAAACTTTGATGTGGGGTTCGCCAGTACGGGCAGTTACATTCCAATCAATATCCCGCACTTCATCGCCATACTGATAAGATCGCACTTCACTGAATGACATCCCGCGTCCCCTGAAGGCACTGTGATACTCACCTGAAAATATATGCTTACTCAAGCTCCTGGTCTTGATCTCGACTTTTCTAACCCGCTTGAGTAATTCACTCGTATCCACGTATGTTGATGGTTTTTAAAGATGGTTGATTACCATCCAAAATATTTCCAGTATTTCCTTTTGATGATCGCTTTACTTTCTTCCACAGAGAGCAGCCTCAGATCATCACCATAGATCATATTGAACTCTGTCGTCATTGCAACACCTGATACCGTGGGGATGACAAGTGTATATCCTACATTTTCGAGCCATGTATTGTATTGCTCATCTTCAATAAACGGATCGGTACTTATTACAGCAGCTGATGCTGTGGCCAGATCCTGCATTGTATTCATCAATTCCTGCTGGGGCACAAAGACATCTTCCTTCTTCAGCCAAAGAAATGACTCTCTATGCACAACATCCGGATTGGTATACGTGATCATACCGCTCACATAGGAATCCCCTTCATCTACGATTTCAATCCATCCGGAGGTCCGATAAGAAAGTCGCTCTGCGTCTTCAGGTAGTATACCTGCCTGGAGTTTTTCGATACCAATATTCCACAGTGAATCTATTTTTTGCTGCAACCACCCATCGTATACTTTACTATCAAACTTTGGATATGTGAAATCCAGAAAGCCAGTGGAATTGTCAAACATTTTGACTGCCAGCGGAGTTACAAACTTTAATTCTGCAATAGATTCAGTGCCATTGATTGACGCTTTATAATGGGTCAGGTCTTTCTGACGCATCGTCAGGTTCCATGGTTGATCATCGGGACCGGCCAGTATGGTTTTCCATATCGAACAGGTACCATCGAGGCAATTGCCATCAAACCTTGAAAAATGCCCTCCGATATTGGCAATACCAGAGACGATTCCATAATCCATCTTCTGTACAGAAATATAACTCGTCGGTGTGCCGGCGATCTCTATCCACTCTGCTGCGGGCTTAAAATTTTTGATCTTAATCAACCGCTCCGGAAAAGCTTTCACATCAAACAATCTGCTTTGATCAGCGGACATCCATTTCATCAGCACCTGATCATTGGAGATGGTACCCGTCAAATAACCTGTCAGCCTCTCATACTCGTCTCTCTCCTGTAACTGGAAATGTCCTGACTTGCTCCAGTCACCTATGAGCTTGTGTTTTCGTCCGTCACCTTCATGGATCAGATATCCCACGATCTGATCCTGGTCTGATGCCAATACCAATGTGATAGGATGATAATCGGCAAGCACCCCTTTGTAAGACTCCTGCCAGGTGATGCTCCCCAGTTGGGATTCCATCCACGCGTCAGCAACAGCCTGTCCATTCAGGACGTGGCAGATCAATATAAAAGGAATGATGATTGAATACTTCATGGTCATAACTGCGGCCTAAGGTACTTCAATACTATTGAGGATGGTTTTGATGATATCCTCCTGGCTTACGTTCTCAGCTTCTGCTTCATAACTCAGGCCGATACGGTGTCTCAACACATCAGGACAAATCTGGCGTACATCTTCCGGGATGACATATGCTCTCCTCTTTATAAACGCCATGGCTTTTGCGGCGATCATGAGGTTGATACTGGCCCTTGGAGAGGCACCATAAGAAATGAGCGGTTTTAACCTGGCAAGTGATCCTTCGGGCTGTCGGGTGGCGAATACGATATCGAGGATATAATTCTCAATCTTTTCGTCCATATAGACTCTGCGGACCACTTTGCGGGCTTTTAGTATGTCTTCAGGATGCACGACTGGCTGGAGTTTGAGGCTTGTCTCACCAGAGAGGCTTCGTTGCATGATGAGGCGTTCTTCATTGCGGTCGGGATAGCTGATTTTTACTTTAAACATAAAGCGGTCTACCTGGGCTTCAGGGAGATTGTACGTGCCTTCCTGTTCGATAGGGTTTTGAGTGGCGAGGACCAGAAATGGCTCTTTTAATTTGAAAGTCTCACCTCCGATCGTCACCTGGCGCTCCTGCATGGCTTCCAGGAGGGCGCTTTGAACCTTGGCCGGTGCACGGTTGATCTCATCTGCCAGGATAAACTGAGCGAAGACAGGGCCTTGTTTGACCGTAAACTGGCTGGATGCAGGATTGTATATCATGGTACCGATGATGTCGGCAGGCAGGAGGTCCGGCGTAAACTGTATCCGGCTGAAACTGCCGTCCACGCAAGAGGCTAATGTCTTGATGGCAAGTGTCTTAGCAAGTCCGGGAAGACCTTCAAGGAGTACATGGCCATCTGCCAGTAGACCAAGGAGAAGCCTGCTGATCATGTAGTTCTGACCCACGATCACACGGCCGCTGGCCTCTATGATCCGGTCTACAAATGCACTTTCATTGTATATCTCCTGACTTAGCGCTTCTATATCTACACTCGTATGCATAAGGTGGTTGTATTTTTATCGCGTTGCGAAAATATAATCTATGAAGGACTTCAGGAGCAGTGTTAACCCTTTGATAACAAGGATACAGGTATACAAGCTACTTATAATCACCGTCATGTCCCTTTCAGCCTCAGTTTGCTGCTTTCCAACTTATGGCCAGATGACTACGCCAAACTACTCCATCACGGCACTCAGGGAAGGTAGTTTGATCATCCGGTTTCCAACCTACACTTCAAAAATTGATACCCTAACCGCGATGGCCGGGAGAACCAAGGATCCGAAAAACAAGGAGCGCCTGGAGAAAGAACTCAAAAAGACCATTCAAGAACGGGATACCCTGCTGGCAGATTATATAGAAGCCTTTAAAACCAAATATGATTTTTCGAAGGTCGCCTATATCTTCGACTATGATGCCCGCAATCTCAACACTGCTACGTATTACAATCTGGACGGTGAGCGGATCGCTGTTGCCGACCTGAGTGAGAAGCCCCTCTTCTATCTCTATTTTGAGCGCACAGAAGTAGATGCCCAGGATGCACTGGTCGTATATAACCGTAATCTCCAGAAAGTGCCTGCTCCTTTTCCAAATGATTTTATCCGTGGCGGCATTAATATTCTATTCCTAAAGATTTCAAATAAAAAATTCCCTTCGTGGAGAGTAGGGAAGATGAATAAGCAGTTTTATAAGTACTGGGAGGAAGTGAGCAGTGAGCAGTGAGAAACTAGCAGTGAGCAGTGAGAAGTGAGCAGTGAGAAGTTTGTATGATCAATAGTGTTTTTTGGTTAAAATGAATATTTTTTGAAAAAAAGTTTATATCCTGGTCACATTTCCTTCTTCTCAAGACACTACAATCAGGAACTCAACGGAAAATAGTTTTCCGAAAAACTGATTCACTTAAAAAAAGATGGATATGGGTACTTCCATTCTCAGAGACAAGACTTTCGCTTTCGCGGTAAAAATTGTAAAATTCGTCCAGAAAATGAAAAGGCTTTACCGGGAATTTGACCTGTTTGATCAATTGCTTGATTCTGGAACATCTCCCGGGGCATTGACAAGGGAAGCTCAATATGCTGAAAGTATATTTGACTTTAAACACAAACTCAACATTGGACTAAAGGAAGCCAATGAAGCAGAATTCTGGCTGGATAGTATTGTCATCGCATATCCACCGGAAGCCGAAGAAGCAATGGAATTAAAGCGTGATTGCAAAGAAATCATCGCCATGCTTGTTTCATCCACTAAAACCTTGAAGGCAAAGAACAAAAAATAACTCACTTCTAACTGCTAGTTGCTAACTGCTAACTTCTCACTCTTTTTTGTAGATTGGATCAACAACCACACTATCCGGCTTGATCTTAAAGCCGGGCTTAGCAGGTTTGACGGGCTTGAGTGGCTTGGGAATAGTATCAAGTTTATCATCCAGCGAATTGACCAATAACAGCGAATCGACATAGTCCGATGCGCTGGTGTACGCAACATCCATACAGGCGTTCAGTTGCGTGAGTTTCCATTGCTCAAGTTTGATGTCGACAGCGGCCTTGACGAGGTCATCCTGACTGACTTCCTTTGAGCAGGAAAACAGGATGAGCATCACACCCGCTGATACAATATTTTTAAGGTGATGTTTCATTCGACGAGCTCGTTCATTTCCGTCATTCGTTCTTCCAAAATCGAATCAACTGCAACTTTATAAATACTGTCCTTCACGTGTGTGCAAATGGAGTCCATTGTCGGCTGAAGTGCAATCACCTTCTTCTGAAAGATCGTATCGATCGCCCTTCGGCTTGCCTTGGATGGACTCACCGGACGATTGGTGCATGAAACGAGGAGAAGACCTGTGCAGCAGAAAAACAAAACCCATTTCATCAGCTGACTTTTCTCTTTAATTCGAAATTCTGACCGAGGTACACCTTGCGTACCATTTCATCTGCTGCAAGTTCTTCGGCGGTACCGGTCTTCAGGATTTTACCTTCAAACATGAGGTAGGCTCTGTCGGTGATAGAGAGCGTCTCACGCACATTATGATCCGTGATGAGGATTCCGATATTCTTAGTTCTCAGCGCAGCTACAATATGCTGGATATCCTCTACCGCGATAGGGTCGATACCTGCGAATGGCTCATCGAGTAATATAAATTTCGGATCAGTTGCCAGCGCACGGGCGATCTCCGTGCGGCGTCGCTCTCCACCGGAAAGACTATCACCGATATTATTGCGCACCGTTTCAAGACCAAATTCGCTCATCAGAGTTTCAAGTTTCTCTTCCTGCTGCTTACGGGTCAATTTAGTCAGTTCGAGTACTGCTTTGATATTATTCGCCACCGTGAGTTTGCGAAAAACGGATGCTTCCTGCGGCAGATACCCAACACCTAGCCTGGCTCTTTTATACATCGGGAGATCCGTAATCTCCGTTGTGTCAAGGTATACGTGGCCTTCGGTTGGCTTGATAAATCCAACGGTGATATAAAAGGTAGTGGTCTTACCAGCTCCATTTGGGCCCAGGAGCCCGACGATTTCGCCCTGGGATACTTCAATAGAAACCTGGTCCACGACTTTGCGTCGGCCATAAAACTTAACCAGGCTATCTGTCCACAATCTCATGTCTTGTCTGTTGTATCGTTACTTGAGGGCACAAAATACGCTTCACATTTTGCATCTGTACAACTCATTGGCTGCGTGGGATGTTGCGTACAGCCCAATATTGCCTATTGCCATGTAATCTTGGTTTCCATCTCCCACCCTGCCCGCATAGTATCCGGTGTGAAAAACATCTTGCGCTCAGGTTGCCGGCGGGTATGATAATCACCAGAATCCCAAATTCCGTTTCCGTTCAGGTCTTCGAATACTTCAATAATGTATTTACCTGGAGCAATACCCAGTTTTTTGAGTTGAGTAGCGGATTGCTTTTCGACAATGAATCGTGCTGCAGCCACTTCACCTGTCTTGACCAGCACCACATAATTTTTGGTGGAGTCAAGACCCTCAACGATCATGGTGAAGTCACCAAACTGATCGATGGCAGTGACGACGATCGAATGACGGATGGTATCATTCATTCGCCCCCAGATGTCCTTGACCGCATCAGGTAAAAAAGTTAAAGTATACTTTGAAAGAGGCTTCCATGCTGCGTTAATCGAAATCGTTTTTCTATTGACTGAATCAAGCTGCAAATTAAACGGTAACACACCGAGCGAATCAGATTTGAGCACTATCAGCGAAGTGTCAACCATGTCAATCGGAACCGTAACCCCAAACTGTGCTGAAGCCAATGGATGTGATCGCCCCGTCAGTGCACTCATGCGCAAAGGCAATGACATAGGCGAAGCACCTGGAGCGATGCGAATACGAGTTGTATCCTCTAGCAGAATAGCTTCTCCAAAATAATTCTTGACTGCACTATACCAGACATGGAGTGTATCGCCATCCCATGCAGTTACGCTTCCTTCAACTTCGGGATTAAACCGTGGTACTTCTTTAGGTATCGGTCCGTCAACGATCACTTTGATCCATCCTGGCACAACATGAATCACATCGCGGATCAGTGGTTGTCTCTCTTTAGGAAAAACCATGATTTCCGGAAGCAATGCAGTAGGTCTCAGGGTGTAAATGTTGTAATCAATCCATCCGAACAATTCGGTGTCCTGATCATACAGAAAATTGAGATTGTCATCCTTGAGTGCTAAGACGCTAAATGAATCAGCACGGATATTTGACATGGCCCACTTTCCTTCCTTGTTAGTCTTAGCTACATACTCCGGTTTACGTTTATATACAGCGCTGTCTTCGCCAACGGGATACAACATCACCCACACGCCTTCCGCTGGTAACAAGGTGACTGCATTTGTCACCTTTCCGCTCATCTTGACTGAATCCAACACATCTCCGGTCGAAAAAACAAATGCATAATTCTCCAGCACATTTCCTTCATTGAGATCCGCTATCGAGCTACCGAAGTTGAGTGTATAGGTTGTATTTTCTCTCAGGCTGTCGGGAAGACTGATGATGATGGATTTTCCTTTTTGCTTGACCACTGGTTGCTCCGGCATCAGTGGAGATATCACCAACTGGGATGCCACATCCTTGATCGTAAACCACTCATCAAAAGTGATGGTGATTTCATCTTCTTTAAAATTGGTTTGCTGGTTTGGTGTCGATTCCTCTTGTATGATGACCGGAGGCAGTGCATCTACCGGTCCGCCGGTCGGGCTCTTTGGAGCCGCGCACGATGCCAGAAAGACCGCCGACAGAGCCAATATCAAGGAAAAAGGGTGCTTTTGGAAAAACATGGGTCAAATATATCAGTATTCAAAGGAACGGATGTCAGGAGACAGAAAGTATTGATTATCAATAACCAATAGCCAGCAAGAAAGGAAAAGTGAAAAGGAGGTTTTGTCGGGAGATAGATTTTCCTTTTGATCAATACCCAATAGCCAGCAAGAAAGGAAAAGTGTGAAGGTTTTGTCGGGAGACAGATTTTCCTTTTGATCAATACCCAATAGCCAGCAAGAAAGGAAAAGTGTGAAGTTTTTGTCAGGAGACAGTCCTTCCTTTTGATCAATACCCAATAACCAGAAAGAAAGGAAAAGTGAAAAGGAGAAAAATAGTTCTTGCTTTTATGATATACAAGGAATAATATTGCCTCTACATCCATTTTGGATCTTGAAATCACCAGTTAAAAACAAATTACTCATGGCGCGAAATAACCTTGAGGAACGATTAATTGATTTTGCTGTATTGATCGTTCAAATCATCAATAAAATGCCCAATACGGCTGCAGGGAAACAATTGTCTTCACAGCTCATCCGATCAGGCACCTCTCCTGCATTAAATTATGGTGAAGCTCAAGGAGCGGAATCTCGAAAAGATTTTGTTCACAAACTTAAGGTTGTACTCAAAGAACTTAGGGAATCACACATTAATCTCCGGATTATACATAAAGGAGAAATACTGCTAAATGATGATCAAGTCATTTATGGAATAAAGGAAAGCGATGAACTTGTTGCTATTTTTATCAAAAGCATAGATACCGCCAAAAAGAATTTAGCCAAGGAAGGCTAATTAAATCATTTACTTCCTACTTTTCCTTGGCTATTGGCTATTCCTTGCTAACACTGAGATTAATCTGTATCCAGACAACATTTCCTTCTCACCTTTCCTTGGCTATTGGCTATTCCTTATTGGCAAAAGTAAAATCTGTTGCCAGACAAAATTTCCTTCTCACTTTTCCTTGGCTATTGGCTATTCCTTATTGACAAAAAGTAAAATCTGATGCCAGACAAAATTTCCTTCTCACTTTTCCTTGGCTATTGGCTATTCCTTGCTGACACTAAAGATTAATCTGTATCCAGACATACACGCTACTCAAACCCTCTGTTCAACGGATGAAACGCATTGATCGTCTCCCGCAAATAATCGGCGTTAAGATGGGTGTAGATCTCGGTGGTAGTGATCGAGGCATGACCCAGCATTTCTTGCACGGCGCGAAGATCAGCGCCGCCTTCGACGAGGTGCGTAGCAAAGGAGTGTCGCAGGCTATGTGGTGAAATCGTTTTCGTGATGCCGGCATTGGCGGCGGTGTCTTTGATGATGTTGAAGATCATCACGCGGGATAATTTCTTTCCACGGCGGTTGAGAAACAAGATGTCTTTGGAGGTGCTGTCGATATTCATCATGCGGTTGCGGTCGCCTTCGAGGTACATCTTGATCTGGTGCAGGGCTTCCTGACCGATGGGAACGAGGCGTTCTTTATTATTCTTGCCGATGACGCGGATGATCTGCATGTCAGGATAGATATTGCTGATGAGCAATCCAGTGAGCTCCGATACACGCAAGCCGCAGGCATACAAGGTCTCGATGATCGCGACATTGCGCACACCTTGTGGATGACTGCGGTCGATACTGTCAATCATGCGACGTATTTCTTCATAACTAAGTACCTCCGGCAGATACTGCCCAGTCTTCGGACTGTCGACGAGCTCTGTCGGATCGGCAGCGAGCATGTCTTCCAGAATCAGATATTGATAGAATGCCCTGATACCGGACAACATCCTTGCCTGAGTTCGATGGCTGATCTCTACCTCATTGAGCACATGCAGAAACTGCTCGATCTGATAAGAGGTCACAGCGGTGGGTGAATTGACACCAAGATCCTTCACCATAAACAATGCGATGCGGCGCACATCTCTCGTATACGCCTCAATGCTATGACCAGACAGTCCCTTTTCGAGCGTGAGGTAGGCAATAAATCCTTTTATGGTAGAATCCCAATCCATTTGTTGGCGCAAGTTACAGCCACTAGACCAAAATGGCTGGTATCTTTGAAGACATATGGATCAGACGGCACTTAAAAAATTTGACAGGCATGTGGGAACGAAGTACCACCTGTTCAACAGTTTGTTTCTACGGCTACCTTTTGATCTCATCCATCAGACAGGGATATTGTTGCCGTTGCTGTCAGAACTCTGTCAGACGAGTTATGCTAAAGGCAAGAGTCCGCAGGAGATCATTGATGCCTTCTTTGAGGAATACCTGACTGGAGCTGAGGAAAGTGAGAAGACCGATCTCCTTTTCAATTTTATTAAATACATCGAGCGTCAGGTGGTGCTCTTTGATGCAGTGGAAGAAGCTGCTTTTGACAAACTCCATGATCCGGACGGCCCGGGGACGGTGTATGATATGGTGACCAAGGCTCAGTCCAATGGGTTGAGTGAATCATTGCTTCACAAACTCGAGGAATATCGCCTACGCATCGTGCTCACGGCGCATCCCACTCAATTTTATCCGGGTACGGTGCTCGGGATCATCACAGATCTTTCAGCTGCCATTCGAGACAATCGGATCTTCGAAGTCAATGATTTGTTGCTTCAACTGGGGAAAACACCATTTGTCAAGCGTACCAAACCAACTCCGCTTGATGAAGCGAAGAGTCTGATCTGGTTTTTGCGAAAAGTATTCTATGATGCAGTGCCGGAGATTGTGACTAAGATTGAAGACACACTTCAGATACCACTGCCGAGGAAAGACTTCATCGATCTTGGCTTCTGGCCAGGCGGTGATCGTGATGGCAATCCGAATGTCACCGCGGAGATTACATTGGAGACCGCGACTCAATTGCGCAAAGCGATACTTAACTGCTATATAGACGATGTCCATAAACTGCGCCGACGTCTGACCTTTCAACATGTATATGAGCAGATCACAGCGATTGGAGAAAAATTAGGTAAGACGCTATTTGACGATGTCAATGGATACAGTGGACCGGCTGCGTTGACTGAAGAGTTGGTTGCATTGCGACTCATCCTTGAACAACAGCATGATAATCTGTTTGCAGATGGGTTGGATGACTTTATTACTAAAGTATCCTTGTTTGGATTTCATTTTGCCTCACTCGACATCCGCCAGGAAAGCCGGAAGCATGAGGCATTGGTTGAAGAAATCATTTTACATAAAGCTGGTCAACAGGAATTGGATGCCTATCGGTTGAAAAGCATCCATGAAAAAATGGAATACCTGCAATCCTGTACCTGGTCCATTGATGTATCGGTGAGCACTGACCCGACATCGATCGATATCATCCAATCTATGCAAGCCATCAGGAAAATTCAACAGACTAATGGAACA
>JANNSS010000169.1:0-9514 GCA_031402955.1 Saprospiraceae bacterium | reverse complement strand
AGCATGGGCGGCGCAGCCGACGGATGTGGCGGGTGGCAAGGTCAGCGGCGAGCTGGTCGACGACGCCAAGCTGTTGCGCATGAGCATCGGCGGCCTCCTCGAAGCTGTCCGCAGTGCGGATCGACAGAGACGGAGATGATCAGCAGATATGGAGCCACACCATGTAAAGCATCTTACAAATGTTTGACCTGTCTTGAGCCATTTGAATATTTTAAATGCTTCTGATAGGGCTAACGGGAATTCCTCCTAAAGGCTTTGAAGCACCTACCCATTTGAAAATAGCAAAGCTCCCACATGGTACTGGTAGAAAGAGAAGATTGACGACAGGTCCTTGTTAAAATCCGCTATCTTTAATTATCCTATTGCAAGTAAAAAACAAAGCAAGTTGCTTAAGACGACATTTGTTTGAGTGTAAGGTTTAAATATTCACATGAATCGTGGTATTTAATACCCAGGATAAAAGATCTTGATTTGTTGAAACAAGTATAGTCATACCTTCCCTGAGCGGATACATGGCAGGCATCCTTATGGTGGATGTTTTAACGTCAAAACCAATAAAACGATAATGCCCATGATTAAAGTTGCCATTGTTGAAGATGATAAAGAGATACTCCATTCGCTTTTGCATTTACTAGAGGCTGATCCTGATATCGTTGTCACCAGAACATTCTTGAATGCAGAATCTTTTATTTCCGATTTCCACAGGTTGAATGCGGATGTGGTCCTCATGGACATTGGGCTACCTGATAAAAGCGGAATTCAGGCTGTTGCTGAACTGAAACCTAAAAACCCAAATGTGCAATATATTATGTGTACGATTTATGATGATGAGGAGAAAATATTTAATGCGTTGTGTGTTGGGGCTACCGGCTATCTGCTGAAAAATACTTCGCAAGCGGAATTATCTGAAGCTATCAAGACCGTTCACAAGGGTGGCTCGATGATGTCTGCCACTATTGCCCGAAAAGTGGTACAGTCCTTTCAAAACCGGAATATTCAATCCAGGGAATTGGAAAATTTAACAGCCCGTCAATGGGAAATATTGAATTTCCTCGACCAGGGTTACCGCTATAAGGAAATTGCTGACAAGATGAATCTTTCCTTTGAAACCATCAGAACCTATTGCAGAAATATATACGAAGTGTTACAGGTCCATTCCAGGACAGATGCTTTGAATAAAGTCTTCCCAAAGAAGTGATTTCAGTTTTTGTAAACCTTGAGTCCACAATTGTGGATACGTGATCCAAACCGTGAGGCTTACCTTTGTTGTCCATCTATAATAGTGTATAAAATGATTCTGCCAGCCCTCAGTCAAAAAAGTCTTTCTGCCTTATTGTTTTGTCTTTTCTTTTTACTTGCCTGTCCCATCCTACATGCGCAAAACAAAAGTGCTGCAGATACAATAGCTTTCCTGATCCAATCTCAAAAAAGTCATAACAAGTTATGCGACGAACTCTATAAGCTAGGCAATTATTATTGGAATATCGGGGACATTGAAAATGCCCGAATGACAATGACGAAAAGTAAAGAGTTGGCTGAAAAATATAATTATGAAAAGGGTATATATGATGCGTACGCCCTATTAGGAGCTATTAGTCTTAGGCAAAACGATGTGGCCCAAGCGCTTTCCATTTCAAAAGAATGCCTGGCACTGGCTAACAAAAAACATAGTGAATATGGGGCAAACAGGGCATTCTATCTTTTAGTCGTTATGGCCTACCAGCAGGGCAATCTGGATTCAGTCATTTCGCTTTCGATCAGGGTCCTGGATGCACCTCATATCGTGTATGACAGTGTTACTTTGCCCAAATTCCAGTCGATGCTGGCGAATGCGTATTTAGCGAAAGGTGATTTACAACAAGCCAACCGGTATTACCTGGAGGCCCTTGATATTGCCGAACGCACAAACCATCAACAATTGCAATCGGTCTGTATAGGCAACCTTGCATTAATAAATTTTGATCTCAAAGATTACCGAGAAGCACTGAAGTATCAGCGAAAAGGACTGGCTATTGCCATAGGCCACCAACAGGTACTCGAAGAAGCCGGCGCCTATCTTAGCATAGGCAGCATATATAAAAACCTCGAAATCCAGGACTCGGCCATCTATTTTTATAGGCGGGCTCTTCCCCTCTACCAATTGCATGGAAGGCTTGGAGATATTGCCATTGTCAATACCAACCTTGGAGGATTGCTGGTGTATTTGGGTCAATTCGAAACCGGGATGGACTCCCTGGAATCGGCCCAACGTACTTTTCGTTTATTGAAGGATACTATCAATATGGCCAATAATGCCTTGTCAATGGGACAGGCTTGGTTTAGCATCGCTGGAGTAAAAAATGACCAATCCTATTTGAACAAGGCATTGGAAGAAATGCTCATTTGTAAACAGTTGGCGGAGCTGAAGGAAATGGAAGATGTAAAAATGGATTGTTATTATCTGCTGGCGGCCATTTATGATACTTTAGGAAATGGGGCTCAGGCGTTTGATTATCTCAAGCGATATTATCTAATCAACGATGTCATCCGTTCGAAGGAATATACCGGACAGGTGGCTCAGATGCAGACAAAATATGAAACAGAGAAAAAGGAAGCAGAGATTGCCGGACTGAATGCTGCAAAATTACTCGATGCGGAAAGAATAGCCAGACAAAAAACATTAAATTATTCCTTGATAGCCATTGCAGCTTTACTATTGATTTCCGGCTTTCTGATCTTTAAAAACGTTCAGCATAAACGAATCGCGGAAAAGCAAGTCGCCATACTGGAAAAACAGAATGCCATTGAAACCATGCGCAGCAAAATTGCCATCGATGTGCATGATGAAATGGGCGCCAATCTGACACGGTTAGGGTTAAATGCGCAGCAGCTTTTGCAAAGCCCTGCCATTCCCGAAAAAGAAAAGCATTTGGCTGAAAAAATAGTTTTGCAATCGAAAGAAGTCATCACCGGCATGCGCGAAATCATCTGGGCAAGCAATCCTGCAAATGATAACCTGAAAAGCATGCTGGGTTTTATGCGTCAGTATATTGACCGTTTTTTTGACGGAACCAATATTCGGCCGGTAGTCAATTTTCCACATGATGTGGGCGAGATTATTCTTCACCCTGAAGTGCGGAGAAACCTGTTTTTTATTTTAAAAGAATCCTTGAACAATGCCATCAAATATTCAGGCAGCGACCGAATTGATATCGACTTCATGAACGAAAACGAAAGCTTTAATCTCCATATTAAAGATTATGGCAAAGGCATCGATGACCAAAACAAAGATGACTTCAGTAACGGCTTGCGCAATATGAAAATGCGTGCTGAGCTCATACAATCCCTTTTTAAATTGATATCTGCCCCTGGCCAGGGTGTCCAGATTTCTATAGAGGGGAAACTCTACTAAACTTAGTGCAAACAGTATACATAAGGTAGGGACAGGTCGCGACCTGTCCCTACCTTATGTATACTGTTTGCCCTCTGCTCTTCCCCACAAAAGTGGATTGCGCAAGTGCTTTCGGGCCCCATACTTTTGCTTCATCAATAATCATTTCATCTAATCCTTTAAATCAAAAACAAAATGAAAAACCTAAGTTTTATTGCTGTATTCCTGATGTTACTTGCATCCTGCCAACAAGCGGATGAATTGGTCACACCTGATGCCTCCTCACCAATTGTCCAAAGATCTCAGCAAGCCCGTCCTTTCCATGCGAATTTGTCCGGGGCTTTAAATCCCAATTCTGCCCCCACTGCTTGTTCCGGGGATTTGCCATTAGCACTATTAGATTATGCTATATCTGGCAATGCTACACACCTTGGCAAGTTAAACACAAACCTCAGCATCCTGCATCATGATGATTGTGACCTGAGTTTTGCTACCATGCTCCTATCGACTGGTGTTAGTGGTCAGCTGGCGGCAGCGAATGGTGATCTGGTTTATTATACCGGGGAGGACGTAATTAATGTTTTCAATTTGCTGACAGGATCCGGAAGCACCGGGCCCATCACCGGTACTTGGAGCATTACAGGAGGCACCGGGCGATTTGAGGAAGCCACCGGTTCAATTACCATCGAAGGAATTGTTGATTTCACGACGCTCAGCTTCACCGCTGAGGCGAATGGTACCATTGCGTATTAATCCCGACATCGATACCACTGATTTATTAATCAATACTTAATCCATAGACAAAATGAATAAAATGAAAACTATTTTGACGGTATTTGCCTTCTTTGCGCTTTTTTCGCTCACTACTGCACAGGGCAATTGCCAGGGCGATAAAATTAAAGTGTTCAAAGGTGCAACCGGATGCGGATGCCACTGTCTAAAGGAATGTGTGACGCCTGCTGAACTTCCAGTCTACCTGGCCAATGGATGGAACACAACAGGCTGTTGGAATTGCTGCTGGGCAAAAAATTGGGTAGATGCCGGGATTCCGAAAACTTCCATTGACGAAGTATATCCCAATGCTGAGCCAGGTTCACTTACAATTTCTTTCACGCTCGCATCGGAGAGTGATGTGAAGATCCAGATCACAGACATGACAGGTCGATATGTAGCCACGGTAGCTGATGAATACAGGGAGGACCTGGACAATGAATTGATCTGGGATCAAGGCGAATTGAAACCAGGAGTTTATTTACTTCAACTGGAGTCAGCAGGGTACAGAGAGACGAAAAAAATATCTGTTATGGAAT
Organism: Saprospiraceae bacterium; assembly: GCA_031402955.1. GTDB lineage: Bacteria > Bacteroidota > Bacteroidia > Chitinophagales > Saprospiraceae > Opimibacter. The sequence goes on along the minus strand of JANNSS010000169.1, from coordinate 4,834 downwards.
GATCCTTGCGATACAAATCCTTTAGCAGCTTCGGAATTGATGTGATGTCAGCTCCGAAGTCTTTTTATTTTAGTTGGGTTCACGTATTGAATGCAAGACGAAGTTAACCGCCTCAAAAGCTAACTTTGGAGCTACGCCGTGTAAGGCGTCTTACAAATGTTTGAGTTGTCTGGAGCCGTTTGAGTATTTTAAATGTTTTTGATAGGCATATATAAAGGCTCCTCCTTGCTTTGCTCTTTGAAACAGAATTTGCTATTTTGAAGTTGAAAACCTGAAACGCCACGGCTTGAAGCCCGGGTTGTTTGTTTCAGTGGATTTTCCACATTACATTCGTGACTGAGCAGGAAGAGCTCCCGCAAAAAAGCGGGACAGGCTGTGTGATAGCAGAGGTTCATGCACGGTTCTGTCGGAACATAGGGGTGTGACTCCCTTGTGTGCGAAGATTCCGCTATAGTTTAAATTGATTTACAGGGATTTAGCTCTGGACGGTATTGTCTATATTTGAATAGTTGTTTCCTTCATCAGAATCATGGTGAAGCGCTACCAAACAAGACTGTGCCTGAAAGGCTGTATAAAAGATTGGCGTAATCAAAGGCTATGCCTTTCCGATAGCGTTTTACTTAAGATGGATATAGAAATAATAAAGAAACAATGAAAGACGAAACAATTAGACTTGGGCAAGAAGAAATAGAAGGAGATATATTTTATAAAATTTCTAATGTGGACGAAATGCGGCCATTCTTTATGAGCATGGTGAGTGATTCAAATCACTGGATGTTCATTTCAAGCAATGGTGGCTTAACCGCCGGAAGAAAAGATGCAGAGCACGCTTTGTTTCCCTATTACACCGATGATAAAATAACCAGTTCCGCAGAACATACGGGAAGCAAAACCGTTTTTTGGGTGGAAAGGAATACCACGCAGTATTTATGGGAGCCCTTTTCTGAAAGAGGTGCCGGCCAATTCAATATCACCAGAAACCTGTACAAGAGTAAATTTGGAAATCAAATTTTATTTGAAGAAATAAATGCTGATCTAGGTCTGTGTTTTCGGTATCAGTGGAGTTCAAGCAACCTGTATGGGTTTGTCAGGAAAAGTAATCTTGTAAATCTTTCAGATACATCTGTTAACATAAAATTATTGGATGGATTGCAAAATATTCTCCCCTTTGGTGTGGGCAGCGATCTGCAAAACCATGCCAGTAACCTGGCCGATGCCTACAAACGGACTGAGCTCATTCCGCAAACAGGTCTGGGGATTTTTGCGCTGAGTGCAATCATCGTGGATAAAGCAGAACCGAGTGAGGCCTTAAAGGCAAACGTAGCCTGGTCTATCGGGTTGAATAATCCTGTTTACCTGCTTTCTTCATTACAACTAAAAAGTTTCAGAAAAGAGGGAGTGGTTCATCAGGAAGAAGATAGTAAAGGCGAAAAAGGGGCCTATTTCATCGTCAGTGAATTGACACTCCCTTCGAATCAAAATCAGGAATGGATGATTGTAATGAATGTCAACCAGAATCATTCCGCCATTGTGCAACTTTCAGAAAAAATAAAAACCGATAAAGATTTATATCATAAACTGCTGGCCGATGTACACCTGGGCACAGAAAACCTGGTGCATCTTACTGCAGCAGCAGACGGTTTGCAATATACAGCCGACGGATTGAAGGACACAAGACACTTTTCCAATGTCCTGTTCAATAGCATGCGGGGAGGAATCTTTGATAATCACTACCAGATCGAAAAACCGGATTTCAGCAATTACCTGCAAAAAGCAAATCACCAGGTTTTTGAAGACGTGCAGCCAGACATGCAGTTTCTTCCTGAAACGTTTTCTGTTCAGTCTTTGATCAAAATGGCAGACAAGACAGGCAATCCCCATTTTATCAGATTAGCAACAGAATACCTGCCATTGAAATTTAGCCGTCGGCATGGTGATCCCAGCAGGCCGTGGAATAAATTTTCGATTAATACAAGGAGTGAAATCGATGGCTCAAAAATTTTAGATTACCAGGGCAACTGGCGTGATATTTTTCAGAACTGGGAAGCATTGGCGTGGTCCTATCCCGGCTTTATTGAGGGAATGATCTTTAAATTTCTAAACGCTTCTACTTTTGACGGGTACAACCCCTACCGTGTGACTAAAAGCGGTTTTGACTGGGAAACCATAGAGCCCGACAATCCCTGGTCGTATATTGGCTACTGGGGAGATCACCAGATTATTTACCTGCTCAAGTATTTTGAATTTTCAGAAAACCACCGCCCGGGCCATATTCAGGAACTATTGGATAAAAATGGTTTTGTATATGCCAATATTCCTTACAGAATAAAGCCCTATCACGATATCCTGCGCAATCCAAAAGATACCATCGAATTTGACCATAAAGGCGACCGCGCCATTCGTGAGCGGATGAACAGCATGGGTGCAGACGGGGCATTGCTTACAAATGCAAAGGGTGAAATTTATCAGGTTAGTTTTTGCGAAAAAATGCTGGCCACCGTACTTGCTAAGTTGTCCAATCTTATACCCGATGGCGGCATCTGGATGAATACCCAAAGGCCGGAATGGAACGATGCCAATAATGCGTTGGTGGGCAACGGTCTTTCTATGGTTACGCTTTGCTATCTGCATAGGTTTTTAAAATTCTTTCAACCTTTTTTTGCTAAAAACCCTTCAGGGGAAATGGCTCTTTCCGAGGAGTTATATGGGTTCTTTGAAAGCGTGACTTTAGTATTTGAGCAGCATTCATCTGCCCTTTCAGGACCAATTGAGGATACCCGCAGAAAGCTGATGACTGATGCACTTGGCATGGCAGGCAGCGATTATAGAGCCCAGGTGTACACACATGGATTTAGTGGTCATAAGAAAACCGTTACGGGTGAGCAGATTTTGCATTGTATAAGTTTGGCGAACGAGTTTCTTGAACATTCCATAGCAGAGAATAGAAGAGACGATGGCTTGTACCATACCTATAATCTAATTTCGTATGATCAGCACGCCGTACAGGTTGCTCATTTAAGTGAAATGCTGGAAGGGCAGGTAGCCGTTCTCAGCTCAGGATTTCTTTCAGCAGAGCAGCGTTTGAAGGTATTAGATGCACTCAAAAAGAGTTCGCTGTACCGGCCGGACCAAATTAGTTATATCCTTTATCCCAATAAAAATCTGCCGAAGTTTTTACATAAGAATACACTACCGACGGCGTCGGCAGAAAGCTCTTTGTTGTTGAAGCAATTACTGGAAGATGGTAATGTTTCCATTATCGAAAAAGACATTCAGGGGGACCTCCATTTCAACGGAAATTTCAGGAATGCAAATGATGTAGAAGATGCTTTAAAAAAGCTGGACCAGCGGTACACGCCCTTGGTGGAGAAAGAAAGAGCAGCCATACTCCGGATATTTGAGGACGTATTTCGACATAAAGAATTTACAGGACGGTCTGGTACATTCTTCGGTTATGAAGGCCTGGGCTCCATTTATTGGCACATGGTTTCGAAATTGTTACTGGCAACTCAGGAAGCCTGTTTTCAGGCTATGCAGCAGCATGCGGGCAAAGAAGTGATCAATGGATTAGTAGCCCATTTCTATGACATTAGCGAAGGCATTGGCATACATAAACCACCGCATGTATATGGCGCTTTTCCAACAGATCCGTATTCGCATACGCCGTTCAACAAAGGGGTGCAACAGCCGGGAATGACGGGGCAAGTGAAAGAGGATATCATTACACGTTTCGGAGAACTTGGCCTTGTGGTTGGCGATGGAAAAATTGCCATTCACCCAGGATTGTTAAGAAAGACGGAATTCCTTACATCAGCCAAAGTGTTCAAATATCTGTCGATCCAAAAGGAAATAATAAGTATCAACCTCACAGCTGATTCTTTGGCGTTTACCTATTGCCAGGTCCCATTTGTATACCATATAGCCGAACAAAATGAAGTGCGTATTACACATGCAAGCGGAACACAAACTGTAACGGAAGGGCTTGAAATAAATTCCGTGGAGAGCAATGAAATATGGAATAGGACAGGCGTGGTAGGGCAAGTGGATGTTTATCTTGCACCTGGATGGTCCCATCCTGAATAATAGGGAAATAGTACAAAAACGAGGTGTATGAAACTGATTTTCTTGATGCTGTTCTTTTGGGGCTATGCGGCTTCAACCTATAGCCAGGCGGATGAGGTCACAATAGACACGAAGACGAATGGCATTGCACTGCAGGTCAACGGACATGACTTTATGATTAATGGGATGAACTGGGATTATTATCCTATTGGAACCAATTATACATATAGTCTTTGGGACAAAAATGACAGCCTTATTATGGAGGCGTTAGACAGGGAAATGTCTTTGCTTAAGAATATGGGTGTAAATGCTATCCGCGTGTATACAGGTATTCCAAAGAAATGGGTGGAGTATATCTATACGAATTATGGTATGTATACCATGCTAAACCATTTATTTGGCCGGTATGGGTTAACCATCAAAGGAGAATGGGTGGCGCAAACAGACTATGCGGATGCCGATACGCGTCAATTGCTTTTGAATGAAGTTAAACAATTGGCAAGGCAGTATAAGGATACCAAAGGGTTACTGATGTTTTTATTGGGCAATGAAAACAATTATGGGTTGGTTTGGGAAGGAGCAGAAACAGAGAATGTTCCGGCGGAGGACAATACGACGCGACAGCGGATAAGATCCTTATACACATTATTTAATGAGGCCGCAGTAGCGATGAAAGCCATTGATCCTGCGCATCCGGTTGCACTTTGTAACGGAGACTTGCAATACCTGGATCTGATAGCCCGGGAATGCAAGGATGTGGATATTTTAGGCA
>JANNSS010000168.1:0-21530 GCA_031402955.1 Saprospiraceae bacterium | reverse complement strand
ATTTGCTCCTGCGACCACCGCGATACCAGCCGAGAAGGCCGTTTGATGGCGTTCTCGCCTCCAACAACCGAGATACCCACAGGAATCCCAACCAGGATGCCGTTGCAGGAGCGCCGCAGTGAGCGAAGTCGAACTGTTTGCTCCTGCAACCACCTCAATGCCCAACGAAATACCAAAGGAGAATCTACACTTCAATTCTCATGGTCGCAGGAGCAAACTCCTGCAACGGCTATGGCCTTTTAATGCAGTCCAAAGTGACTATTGGTCGATCATAATCAGGCTTCTCTCTTTATTCCTGCAGAGATCATTTTGATCAGGTAACTTAGGATATACCATTCCCTGATCATTATGAAGAGAAACGATTTTGTCAAAACAGCCTGGCTGGGAGCATACCTTATACCAACGACTATCCCAAGGTTCAATATTGATCCAAAACAACCGCTTGACAAAGCACTAGTGCAGGAATTTGTTGGTGCAGCGCACCGAGACAAAGCCAAGGTGGTGGCCCTCCTGGAGGAAACCCCGAATCTGCTCAATGCTGCCCATGACTGGGGCAGTGGTGATTTTGAAACAGCGCTGGGAGCCGCTTCTCATGTTGGCTATTTGGAGTTGGTTACGCATTTGGTAGACAAAGGTGCTCAGACGAATATATTTACCGCCTGCCTCTTTGGACAAATCGATATCGTAAAGCTCACGCTGGAGCGATTTCCTAAAACACTTCATGCAAAAGGGCCACATGGATTTACACTCTTACATCATGCCATCCAGGGAGGACAAGAAGCTGAAGAGGTCAAAGTGTATCTTGAATCACTAGGTGCTGTCGAAACCAAGATCCCTTTGTATTGAATCAATTCATCTCCATTGACAAAGCTTACCTGAGCGCAATAAATTCAACCAGCAGTGAATTGCGGTCAATACCGAGGTATTGTTCAGGTGGTTCCTCAATCTTTTGAAGCAGGCTATAGGCATTGAGGAGAAAAACCTCACTGATCGGGCTATCGGAATCAAGATTGAAGGTATTGCGCATCACGATAAAGAGAAAGTCGGCACTGACATTATGCTTCCTAAGGCTTTCATACCTATTCTTAAGGTCAATGATTCCCTTCTTGCTAAGCTCTTCGATAGCATTCGAAAACATTTCACGGACATTGGGCTTCACTTTATATCCCAGCGTGAAATCAAGCCTGTAGATCTTGCCTTTAATGATTTCATAAAAATCATACTCCTGTTGAAACGGTACTTCTGTTTCATTAAAATGCAACAACCAATAGGCATCGGCCCGCTTCGGCTGCTTTTGATAGATTGATTTCAGGATCTGTTTTTCCATCCGGTGGACGGAGTATGCACTTGTGAGATATACAATGTTGGTGGCATACTTGGGGATCGCCAGGTCATTACTTACATCCGTAATAATATCTTCATACTGATGGATGTCGACAAATTTCTTCTTCCGGAGGAGCACATGTTTTGCCAGGTAGTGAATCACCATCACCAGTATAAAAAAGACCATAAGCGCCATGGTAAACCCGGCCCCATGCGCCAGTTTGTGCACATTGGCCGCCAGGAAACTGATCTCAATGGCCAGAAATAAAGCCGTAATGCCTACGATTCTAATCCAATCCCAATGCAACTTCTTCCGGAGAAAAAAGATTAGCAGCAGTGTTGTCGAAAGCATGGTAAAATTCAATGCCATGCCGTAGACTGCTTCCATGGCCAGACTGGTTTGGAAATACAATACAATGGTCACAGACCCTACAAACAAGATATGGTTGATCATAGGTATAAAAATCTGCTGCCGGTGCTTACTCGGATACAGTATCTGCACTCTAAACCAGGTTTCCAGTTTGACCGCTTCATTGATCAGTGAAAATGAACCACTGATCAAAGCCTGGCTGGCCACGATAGAAGCACCTGCTGCGATGACTACACCCGTTCCTACAAACCATCTGGGCATGAGTTCGAAAAAAGGATTCAAGCCATTTAACATTTGCCCGTTCATATTTTCGATAGCCCATGCACCCTGCCCAAAATAATTGATCAGTAAAGCGGCTTTAACAAAAATCCAGGTAATGCGAATATTGGTTTTCCCTACATGCCCGAGATCAGCATACATTGCTTCAGCACCAGTTACACTCAGGAATACCGCTCCTACGATCACCCAGGCACCCGGATGAGAGGTGAGTACATTATAGGCATACACCGGATTGACCGCTTTCAACACATCCAGGTTTTGACCCATGGCAGCAAGTCCCAAAATCATTAACATCGAGAACCAAACCAACATAACGGGGCCAAAGAACTTACCGATCTTATCGGTGCCGAATTGTTGAAAGGTAAATAAACCTACTAGTATGATAATCACAATCGGCAATACTGGCACATTATCTGTGAGACTTCTCAACCCCTCAACTGAAGCCGTCAGTGAGATGGCTGGCGTGATCATCCCATCCGCCAGGAGTGCGGCACAACCGATCATCGCAACATAAATCATCCCCTGTGGAGCTGTCCGCTTGATGAGTGAGTACAACGACAAAACACCCCCTTCACCGTGATTGTCCGCCCGAAGGGTCAACCATACATATTTAAACGTAGCCTGTAAGGATAGTGTCCAGAAAATACAAGAGAGTCCGCCAAGAACCAGTTCCGTCGTGATCACATTCTTTCCGAAAATAGCGGACATAACATATAAAGGCGATGTGCCAATGTCTCCAAAGACGATACCCAGTGTGACCAGCAATGTGGCTGCTGTGACTTTGGTGTGCGATGATTTCATGTCTGCCGGCTATTATTAATTTCTAAAGCACCATCCAAACCAGGGAAAAAAATTATTAGCTCTACGCCCGGACTGTCCTGCTCTTAAAGGGCACAAATATAGACAACACTCGCATGGAAAATGGTAAAAATTACAGACTTCCCGGATAATCTGAAATCACCCTATTCCCTTCCCAAATCGATTATCCGACGTCTTTCAGGTTAATTAACCTAAATTAGGAGAGGCCTGATCATCATAGGGTTATATTTGTACGAAACAATTCGTATAATGAAAAGAAGCGCTACCCTACTTCCTCTGCTCTTTATCCTTTTTTCAGGTTTCGGACAGTCCGATCCTATTCCTGAGAGAAACTGGCAATTGGCCCAGGAATACCTGAACCAGCAAAAGGATTTATCAGGCATTATCATCCTGGGCACTGAAGGCCGGATAAAAATCAAATATGAATCAGGTTTTGCCGACCGTGCAAAAGAAATCCCTTATTCAGATACTAGCTTGTGTACCATCGGAAGCATCACAAAATCATTTACCGCCACTTCCATTCTGTTACTTTCAGGAATGGGGAAACTAGGTCTGAACGATAAGATCTCCACCTATTACAAAAACGTCCCTTTGGATAAGCAGGAGATCACTATACATCATTTGCTGACCCATTCTTCAGGGTTGCCAGGTGCCATTGGAGATGATTATGAACCACTAAATGCTGAAAATTTCCGTCTCAAGACATGGGCACATCCCCTGATTTTTAAGCCCGGAAATGGATATGAATATTCAAATGTTGGCTATTCCCTTCTCGGGATGATTATCGAGCAGGTGAGTAAAAAATCCTATAGTACATTTCTTCAGGAGAACATTTTCAAGCCTGCTGGAATGACCACCGCAGGTTATCAAAATCCAGCAGCTGACTATCGATTACTCTGTCATGGTTACAATACTGATGGCTCAGACTGGGGTACTTCCCATGATAAAAAATGGGACAAAAATGAGCCCTACTGGAACCTGAAAGCCAATGGTGGAATACTCATGTCCGCCAAGGATATGTATCACTGGTATCTGGCCCTCAGCGCAAATAGTATACTCACACCTGCGTTGCTAAAACTTCAAACAACACCCTATGCGGATGAGGGTGGCGGATCTTATTATGGATATGGGTATGCGGTAGATCAGCAAGGTGAATGCGTGCAGCACAATGGAGGCAACGGCATTTTTAAAGCTGATTTCCGCTGGTTTCCCAAAGCTGACTTCTTTTTGTTTGCAGCAACCAATGACGCTAATGTCAGACTATTCAGGCTAAATGATCAAATCATCCAAATCCTGAAAACCGGAGAACTACCAGAACAAGATAGTTGGGTAGCCATACCTCCGGTTGATTTTCCTGCTGATGGAAATCAGAACACCGCTAAAGCATTTATCATGTTGATTAAATCCTATACACCTGAAAAGGGAGATGTGTTTATCGCAGACCATTGCTCATCAGCCATGCTCGAAAGAAATGGGAAAGAGAGGTTACATGAACTGTTTGCTATGCTTCATGGAGATGTCAATCCAACATCTGATGAACGCGCATTTTCCAGTGGGGAAAAAGTACAAGTCATACTGAGTGCCCGTGATCAAAATGAAAATCTAAAACTGACGTTGACGATGACAGGGCACAAATTAGATAGGTTGTCTGCAGAGATGGAAGGTCATTGATTTGGAATAAAATCCATGCTTTGCTTATTTTACAAAGTATACTGCTTACCTCTATGACTTATAAACTGATCCTGATTGTACTCGTAGCCTTCCAGACATGGGGATGTTCGTCGCGCATGCATTCCTTCAATTGGCTGAATGGAACCTGGGAAATGCCTAAACCCAATGGAAGCTATAGATTAGAAACATGGGAAGAAACAGATCGCAGGATGATGACCGGAAAAGGTTTAAAGCTGGTTGGTACAGATACTACGCTATTAGAATCGATTCAATTGTATGCTGATCGCAAAGATGTCTGGTATGTGCCGACCGTCGCAAATCAAAATGATGGCGCTGCGGTGGCTTTTAAAATGGTATCCTCCACAAACCATCAGTATGTATTTGAAAATCCGCAGCACGATTTTCCACAACGAATCGTGTATCATCTCAAGCCCATGGAGTGGAATAAGGGAATAACTTCATCGCCAGGTGACACCCTGGATGTTGCAGTAACCTCATTAGATGGCGAAGGGATTCACTTTCGCTTTACCAGGAAATCCATAAAATAAAAAAGGTGTGCACTCATATGGTGCACACCTTAATATTCTTTCGAGCAAATATGCTGGCTATTGGCCTCCGTCAACCTGCATCCTGCCTATAACAAATTGTCCAACAGCCTTACCACTACTACCGCCATCTTCTATATCAAACCTGTAGTGGATGCCCCCATACAATCTTGACAAAGCAGCTTGCTTATAATGGTTGTCGAAGGTGGCTGCCTGATCAGGGAATATATTGGAAAGTACTTCCGCCGCAGCAGCGGAAAACATGGAATGTCCTGAGGTATAACTTGGGAAATTAGGGGTACCCAAGATGGTTTTAAATCCTGGCATCGCCTGGATAGGTCTTGGATAGTGGAAGTAGTATTTAGCATCCCAGCATGCAATACCTGCATCCTCCATCGCCATATTGAGATATGCAAGTGTACGTGCTGCCCTCAGTGGATTATAACGATTCGCAACAATGGATTCGCAGGCGAACCTGTTCCAATGTCCTGGAGGCGTGTATGTGCCGAGCCCATCTGACCAGAAGTTGGCGATTTTGCGCTGGTCATTTGTCAGGTTATCGAGCACATCATTAAGTTCATTTGCTGCAGTCTGGAAATCAGGAGAATTTGGAGCAGGTGGTCCGGCAGGTCTTACTGCTTCTACATTCGGAACGCACCATAGTTTCACTTTACTGTATAAAGGAGTGATGCCGACTGGCCTCTGCGGTGACTCCTGATTTTCCCAATGCCAGCCAAAACGTGCCTGAGCTGCATCCCGTATAGAATCTGATACTGGCCTCGGTGTTTGGGCAAATTTCATTCCATCGGAAGCAGCACGCATCCGGAATACTTTTCCTACAGCTCTTCCCAGAGAATCACCACCTGTGATGTCGCTAGCTACACTCATTCCTGCCCACATCAGACTGTTCTGGTGTTCAGCAGCTTTCTGAGCGATAAAATCCTTTTCAAGGGGATACATGGCTGACAGAATATCTTTCGACACTGCTGCTATCACAGCACCTTCTGAAGGATAACCAGGAAGGTTATTGAGTGGCAGATGAGTTGTTATCGAACCATCCGCATTAAAGGCCGCGGGGCGATTAAACTGATATTTATAATGCCATGCAGTAATCAAGGCGTCATATTGTGCAGCTGCCCAATAGGCGAATGCTCTGGCAGAATAAGGTGGATGCGCAAAAGGGAAATTAGGATAGTTTGCCGGGTTTGCCGGATCAGGGGCACTATATGATCCATCCGCATTTGGCGCTGGGGCTAAATTATATTTTGCAGAGAGTTCTCTTGCAATTTCATTCCAGCGGATCAAACCGTCTCCACCCCAATAATCAACGGCGGCTTGTTGCTCACCGGTCAATTGGGCAGAGAGTGTTTTGAGTGCAGCTAATTCTGCCTGGAATTCTGCTGAGCCTGCATCTGTAGGTGCTGGTATTCCGATCTGTGAAGAACTGGTTAAAAGGTTTGGAACCCATTGACCTCCGTTCTCATCAAGGGATGAAAACTCATAAGGATCAAAGGCATAATTAGTAGGCAGATCTTCATCACAGGCTTGGAATAAAAAGATAGTTGCGAAAGCCAAAAAGATCGCTGGGAGTATGGTTAATTTCTTCATTTTAATGGCATTGTGGTGAGGTAAAAAGAGGAAGGTTCAATCAGTTAGCAGGAGTTGTAGACTCACTTGTACCCCATAATCCAAACTGGTATGTGATACCGGCAGTGAAAGCAGTTGATTGTCCTACATTCCGTCCAGTTAAGATCTGGTTGCCCTGAGCTAGTACGCCAAAACCTGGGAAAAAGGATGGAAAGTAATGTATAAAAATACCAGCCCTGGTAAAATCCATTTGGTTAGCCGGGAATCCAGCATCCTGGCGACGAATATCATGGCCACCATACGTATTAAGACCATCATATGTTGCTTCTACCTGTAGGGTATAATCAAGTAACCAGTAACCAAGAGTTGCTCCATAGGACATTGCATTTGGCATATCCACCTGGTCTGAATAAACACCGTGTGTGGTATAGTAGTAATCTCGTTCTATGGTCGCATTACCGCGGATCATATACCCGGCTGTGCCACGTACATAGAGTCCCCCATCAAACTGATATTGCGGTGTAGCCCTGATTGAAAAATCCGGACATCCTAATCCAATACTGAAAGGTGCATAGTCTTCGAGATAATCTGACGTTGGTAAGGTCATGCCCAGGACTCCGAATATGGATAACGTACCGGATCCTAAGGTTTTATTATAGGCTGTTCCTTTTAACCAAAGGCCCATGTCCTGAAGACCTGAAACACCTCTCATCTGTCCGCCACTTGCCTGCGTTTTGACCCAAGGCAATGATGCGATGACATTCAACCTATCAGTTAAACCCAGGGTAAACATAGGCACCACTATCTGACGGGTCAATGTGCCGATATTTCCATTTGAGCGCTTGAGGGTACCTTCCCAATATTCATCCCAGGTATCGTGGGTATAGAGTGCTGCAAAGCAGATTTGGCCTCTGTCCATCATCAGTCCGTCGGTAGGCGTTTGTGCCTGGATTCCGCCGGGAAGTGATAAAAGGAATAAATATGTAAAAATAATAATATGTATTACCTTATTCATGAACTATTTGTTGTAAAAGTGGAGAGTTTAGATTCAGTACAAAGCACAAAAATATATATACAAACTGACAATCATTGATTTCTTATAAAATTCTAATGAATTCCTCACCTATCTGGCCTGCAAATGCTTTGCCAGAATTGAATGCTAAACCCTTGTAAAATATCCCCTAATTGAGGGATTGCTATAGGAATTAAGCCGGGGTAGTTTTGCCCTATCCATTTAAACTTTACAAACCTTGAATATGAAACCTGTTATACAAATCTGGCTGCGTAGGACTCTGCCTGCTTACTTTCTATTAACCGCTTTAAACCTGATTCAGGGCCAGATCCACTACGTCAACCATGCTGCAGTCGGATTATTGAATGGCAGTTCCTGGACTAATGCATATATCGATATACAAAGTGCTGTTAATGCTGCTTCCGCGGGTGACTCCATCTTTGTAGCTGCCGGCACTTATCTTCCATCCCATCCACATCTTGGTGATACCGGAAGGCACAATACTTTTTACATCAACAAGACCATTCAGATTTACGGTGGATTTTCCGGTAAACCAGGGACCGAGGGAGGTTTTTCCGAACACAATGTAGTGAGCAACCTTACCATACTTTCCGGTGACCTTGGATTGCCAACAGTTGAATCTGACAATGTATTTCATGTCGTCTACCTTGATCATGTATCAGATACTACCAAAATTGATGGCTTTACTATAGCTTACGGGAATGCTGTTGGAGGTGTCGGACTTGAAGCTTATGGAGCAGGTATATATAACAACGGTGATGGTGGGCGCTCAAACCCTACCATTTCCGATTGCATCATCAGGAATAACCGGGCTCAAGAAGCCGGAGGTGGAATGACTAACCAGGCAGAGAATGGAGGGATTGCATCGCCTGTCCTTATCAATTGTTCTTTCATCAGCAACCTGGCCAGTGGAGGAGGTGGTTTAAACAATTACTCAGATAATGGTGGTGAAGCAAACCCTCTTTTCATTAACAGTAAGTTCATCGGAAATTCGGGGCCAACTGGAGGAGGTGGAGCTATCCAGTGTATAGCACACAGCAGTGAAAGCTCTCCAAAACTTATCGACTGTATCATCACAGGAAATCACTCACCCACTTCTGCTGCTATGGCGTGCATTGTGACCGGAACAGGCATCTCTCAATCTGAAATTATAAACTGTGCATTTTCAGGCAATACAGGTGGTACGATTCGTGTTGTTGACTTCGGGCTAGGTACATCGACCATTAAAGCAAGAAACAGCATATTCTATGGAAATGGAGGTTCACAAGCGCCTACGACAAGTGGCGCAACTATTGACGCTGCTTTTTGTGTCATCCCTTTTGGCTTTCCGGGGGAAGGTATAGTTGGATTGGATCCAATGTTCGTCAGTCAGCCACCATTGTTGGATACATCGCATATTTTAGGTGACCTCCATTTACTGCCCGGATCACCTGCCTTTGATGCAGGTATTAATGAAGCTCTTCCACTCACAATCACTGAAGATCTGGACAATCTCCCAAGGTTTATCAACTCCATATCAGGAGGAGCAGGTACGGTCGATATCGGTCCTTATGAATTCCAGGTTGACATCACAGGTATTTCCAACCTGGAGACTGAAAAGGATTGGATTGCATTTCCGAATCCTGTGCATGATGAAGTCAACGTGCGTTTCAATGCTAATAGAGATCATGGAAAGCTTCTCCTATTGGATGCATCAGGCAAATTCATTACAAGCCTATCTCTATCTGAAGATCAAACAAATTACACATTAGATGTTAGGTCCCTGGCACAGGGCATATATTACATCTGTGTGTTTAAGAACGGACAACAAGATGTACAAAAGATCATTGTAAAATAACCATGATCAATGTGCCGAATGTATAGCCGTTGCAGGAGCGGTGCGGTGAGCGGAGTCGAACTGTTTGCTCCTGCGACCAAGAGAATTCCAATTTAGATTCTCTTTAGGAATTCCGGTGGGTATTCAGGTGGTTGCAGGAGCAAACTCCTGCAACGGCAAACGGGCCATATTCAAATGGCCGGGGTTCTTTGTTTTTAAAAGGGGCGTCAGGTTTTTCTAACTCTCACCACCAATCAGCCACTTTTTAAAATCAGGAGAACGTTCCTTGCTGACGATAGCATCTTCCTCTGTTGGTGGGTTCATTTTCAATTTAACCCTGGATTTGGAATAAGCGATCATTTCATCAATGGCATCCATCTTGACAATAAACTGTCTGTTGATCCTGAAGAAATGGGTTGGATCCACCATCCCTTCAATCTGGTCGAGGCTTTGATCCAGCGGATATCTTTTATTTCCGGGTAAAACAGCAAAACTGATTTTATCTCTTGAATAAAAATAAGCGACGTTGTCCAGATCGATCAGTTTAATCGCCTGGCCCATCTTGACCAGGATGCGCTTACTTTTCTTAATAAATCCCGCCTCAGCGAGTTTATGGATGAGGTCTTCACCTTCATTGTCCTTTGGCTTATCCTTTGATATTTTGTGCAGTGCCTGTTCGAGTTCATTTTGCTTTATTGGTTTGAGCAGGTAATCGATTGCATTCACCTTAAAAGCTTTCAGTGCGTATTCATCATAGGCGGTCGCAAAGATGACTGGAGATGTTATGTCCACCTTTTGAAAAATATCAAAGCTTGAACCATCTGCGAGATGGATGTCCATCAGGATGACATCCGGTGCCGGATGAGCTATCAACCACTCAACTGCTGATTCGATACTGCTCAACGCACCCAATATCTCAATCCCTGGATCTATATCCCCAAGTAATTTCTGCAGCCTGCGCACAGCAGCTGATTCGTCTTCAACGATTAATACTTTCATGTGTTTGATTTTTTAATGATGGGGATGCGCACGACAAAAGAGGATTCATTCTTTTCGATGATCACCTTCTTATCACTCAGTAACTGATAACGTCTGATAATACTCTGGAGGCCAAATTGTGTTGAAGGTTCCGGCTTTGATTTTGGCTGAAGGGTGTTTTTTACTGATACATATCCATCCTGTTCGCAGGTGATAAACAGATCAAGCGGATATTTTTCAGAAATGATATTATGTTTTACAGCATTCTCCACTAACATCTGTAACGTCATCGGCAGGATAAAAGCTTCTTTTTGAGGAGGATCCAGATGCAGCCGCAAATTATTTCCATACCTCTTTTCGAGGAGGTAGGTAAAATTCTGGACCAGCTCCCACTCCTCTTCCAATGAAATATACTCCTGCTCCCTGTACTGGAGGATACTCCTGTAGAAATCAGACAACTTCTCCACGTATTCCACCCCTACTTCGGGCTTCATGGGATTTTCATCAATAATCGTAATCAGGGTATTAAAGCTATTGAACAGGAAATGGGGGTTAATCTGTGCTTTCAGCGCGGATAACTGTGATTCGATCATATCCTTCTTCAACAATGCCTGTCTTCCTGATCTTCTTTCACGGGATTTGACCAGCCAATACAGTGCTCCTATAGAAAAAAGAGTCATCAATCCGATAAACCAGTATTCCCGCCAGAATGGCTTAGCTATTGAAAAGGAATATGATGCAATGGGCTCATCCAGGAAAAAATTATTCTCAGACGCTTTGACTGAAAACGTATAGTCTCCGTGCCCCAGATTGGAATAGGAGGCCGTATTATCTTTTGACTCCTTCCATTGGAGATCATAGCCATTGAGTTTGTACAGATACTTGACAGCCGAT
Source organism: Saprospiraceae bacterium (assembly GCA_031402955.1). Lineage (GTDB taxonomy): Bacteria > Bacteroidota > Bacteroidia > Chitinophagales > Saprospiraceae > Opimibacter. The sequence continues at coordinate 10,215 of JANNSS010000168.1, read as the reverse complement.
GGTGATGTGTACCACAAGCCGACATAACTGAAGGAGATATAATTCTGCCCATATGAAAAATGGTTTACCGACGCAAAATCAAATTCCTTATCGAAGACGCTGACGGCCGTCAATTGCGTTCTCGGATGAATACTCAACTTGTGCTTCGTAGCGTAATATTTAAAGATTTTGTTTTGTCCGCTGGTATATACATGTCCTTTTGAATTGACAGCACTTGCATTAAGCCCTGGGGCTAGTTCGTCAAATCCGATTTCTTCCTTATAGTACATAAAATGTTTCCGTGCTGGTTCCATGAGGTCAATGCCCTTACCGTGGGTGATCAGGATATCCCCCGTGCTGCAAGTATTAATTGAAGCCATATTCAGATTTCCTAAACCCTCTTTCACACCGAGTGCACTATAGGTAATTCCATCAAACTCAATCAAACCCTGATCGGAAGTATTAAACCATAAATTGCCTTTGTGATCCTCACAAATGGAATAAACTGTCTTTAGCTTCAGGTTTGCATCTCCGGAATGTTGAATGACCTGATCACCATCTATACTGAAAACACCATTTCCATCCGTAGCAAACCAGGCTCTGTCCTTACTGTCCACATATACCTGAAACACAAAATGCAGATTAGACTGCCAGGGATCACTCAATAATTGAAATTCCGGGCTGGATTCCTTGAAAATATCCTGATCCGCCGGATACGAAACCACACCTTCGAGTGTAGTCACCCAAATTACTTTTGAGGTAGCGGCCATCGACATAATCGTAAACCCACCCTTTTCAATGATCGACCCCAGGTGTTTTACTTTGGAGGTAACCGGATCATACACATATAATCCTTTGTCTATCGTTCCAATCCAGAGGTGATGAAAACGGTCCTCCAGCATGTCTGTAATGTTCAATGGAATTTGGGGAAGAACGCGGATTGGCTTTGATTGCTCAGTTGGATATTCCACCACACGAAAAAGTCCACTTTGAGTACCGATCCATAACTGATCTTTTGAATCCGTATAAATCGTTTGAATTTCCGGTACATTGACTGTCAACGATTCGAAAGGGCGAAATCCTGAAATCAGAACCCCCTCCAACATCACAATCCATATATTACCTTCTACATCGGAGAGCAATCCGCTCACCTGGCCTTGTTTGAAATTCTGCAGACCTACTAACTGTTTTGCAAACGCATCTTCAGGGCTGTGACGCCAGACACCTTGGGAATGGGTTCCAATCCAGATTTCATGATCATCAAAAATCGCAAAGGAGGTGATTTTATCCATTTGGCTGGTTGCAAACGGTCTGTTGATTTTTCGTGTTGCAGCATCAAAAAAAACGACCCCGAATTCGAAGGTCCCTATCCATACGTTTCCGTTTTGATCAGCTTTCAGGGCAGTGATGATCTGATCAGGCAGGCCATCCCTGAGTCCTAACTTCCGAATGTTTTTAGATTCCTTTTCAAAGCTACAGATGGATATACCATCATCCGTTCCCAACCAAACTTCACCACCGGGTGTACAAATCATCGTATAGATATCCTCTCCACTAAGCCCATCTTCCAGATCGAAATTAAACAGGCGTGAGCCCGTATACACATAGGCTCCTTCCCCATATGTTGCAAACCAGATATTACCCTGAGGATCCTCTACAATGGCGGAAATTGATTTTTTTGGGCAACCTTCATCCACTTCAAATGGATGCATTTTCCTGGACTTGTCGAGATAGAATATTTTACCTGAAGAGGTGCCGATCCAAATACGATGTGACGCATCTTCAAACAATGCACTCACCTGATAGGCTGAATCAGGATGACCTAGCTGAACAGGATGCCATGCATTACCATCGTAACGCGCCAAACCTCTGGCGGTACCTAACCAGATCATACATTGGTTATCCTGAATAATGGTATAGATGGCCAGGCCGGCATTTTCATCCCCGATGTCGTGTTGAATAAATCTGGGTTCCTGGGCAATACCGGAATATGCAAAAAAAACAAGCCATATGGATAGCCGGATCCGGTTCATTGGGCCTTGCCTTCCATGAATTCGATATCAATATCAACGTCTATCTCTTCAGCGATTTTTTGCATAACAATTTTTGGAATGATGATGCCATGATCAGCGACTGGCACCAGGAAATGGGTCTGAATTCTTGCAGATCCTTCACTAAGGGTTAAGGTACCCCTGATGATTCTCTCTTTCGTAACCCCATGTATTTCCAGGTTTCCTTTTGCCCTGACGGAATACGTACCCGGTGTATCAAAAGGGATGTCCTCTATAAATTTACCCTTAAAAGTGGCCTGCGGATATTTTTTCTGTTCCAGGTAATTTTCAAGGAAATGAGTTTGTTGAATTTCACTATTAAATCCTTCAAAACTATTGATCCTGATCGTAAAGGCAAACGATTTTGAAGCAGGATCAATGGCCCCCCGTAGCGTATTACTTTCGGCTTTAATCAGCTCTAACGGTGCTTCGGATTTGATGCTGGCTATTCCATGTTCGCCTATTAAAACTCCTTGCTGAGCATATGCCCACGAAGTAAAACTGAAACAAGCACCAAAAATGAAGAATTTTAGTTTATTAACCATTGGTCACAAAATAAAAGCAAAATTGTCCGGCCGGCCTTGCTCTTGTCACAGCGTAAAATAAAAACAAGGACGAACGGGCCAAAATCAGGGATGAGCCGTTTTGGACCTCCCTGTCTTTTCAGTGCCTGGTCTGGATAACGGATAATAAAACATGGCATTGCGTGGGATCATCCATTGGGAATTCATTGAGGTTTTAGCCGGTCCTTGCAAACTGGCAAGCAGACAATCCAGCCTTTAACCAGAAAATATGAGTGAGCGGCCAGTGATGGGTTACTCCACAATGATCTTGGTGGTATGGCCACCGTTCAGCGTCACCACATACATCCCTTTTGGCCAGCCTGTGACCTCTACCTGATGGTGTCCGACTTCAAGTTTACGTGTCCATTGTTGCACACCATGAATGGAAGAAATGGAACATACCCCTTTGACAGGCACATCGATGTACAAGGTTTCACTGACCGGGTTAGGGCTAATCACCAATTCCAGGCCCCTGCGATCCAGTGATGAAGCAGAAAGCAAATTGTCTGTACTGACCTGATCTATGCACACATAAGCTGGTGTATTCATTCCAAAAATGCCAACATCGCTGGAGGTCATCCTGAGCTCAAGTGAATCCACTCCACCGAGCTTAGAGAGATCAATATAGGTCCAATCTGAAAGTATATAATCCTTGCTTGATTGCGGGAATCTATAATCGGCGAGATAGATATTGATACTATCATCATCCATGGCACCCCCTGAATATTTCTTGATCGTCAGCAATAAGAAATCAGGATCAAGACCTGTTTCGCCTCCAAATTTTTTGGCAAAAGAATCTCCATCCCTAACGCTGAGATAGGTGTAGGTGGTGTTGTTGATATACATCCCAATCATTGGCTTGCCAATGGCATTGGGTTGCAACCTCACGATGATCGGATCGTAGATGTAACCTACACAATAGGTGGAAGTGCCCAGTGCGCCCTCACCTGCAATGGAACTGTATTGATTGAGGAATCCTGGTGTCGTGGTATTGATGCCTGCAGAAATCGCCCATCCTGACCAATAATTAAACTTTGGATCATAGAAATTTGGCAATTCAATGGAGCCACTCCGAAAACCAACTTCCGGAGAAGAGTTATTTAAATATTGTCCTGGTTTGAGGCCAAAGTTTTCAAATCCGGCCATGGTCTGCGCATAGCCAGCAGGAAGGCAAATCACCACGGAGAGCAATGTAAAAAGTGCATTGATAAAAGTCTTGGTCATGATCCTAATGCTAAGCCTCGTGATAAAAAAACTTCCTACGGTCCAGGAGAATTACCGGTTTTAAAAGTGTTGATTTTTCAATGGTTATGAAAACGAAAACCTAACACCTCCCATAAAACTTCTTCCCGGCATGGGTCTTCGTTCTATGATCCTATAAGGCACGTTCCATATATTATCGGCTTGAAGATACAACGACCATTTGAGTTTGTGTTGTAGAAAGTTGAAATTAAGGCCTGCCGAACCGATATTGCCCGCTTTGACATCTTCGTTTATACCGGTAGAAGAGCCGAACCAATGGTGGTAATAATAACCGGACCATTGGGCATAATCAATCCGGATACCTGCCATGAGGTTTTCGACAGGCACATAGAAGAGCTGATCGCCTTCATCGATCATAAACTCAGGTAGTGGACCGCCGAATTTCGACCAGATCAAATCAAGTCCTGCATTGAAATTGAAATGCAGGTCGTCCATGGCCATGAGTTCCAGATTGCCTCGCAGCTCGAGCCCCTGGCTGTTTACTTCGGCGATATTGATAGGCGACCAATAGTTACGTATATCCTTGATGGGTGGCATCCACATGATCCATTGATCAATTTTCCTTGTAAATGCAGTGAGGGATGAGGTAAGGATTGATTTTGAAGCGGTAGTTGCATAGTGAATCCCTGCTTCAACCGTCCAACCTTCTTCAGGTTGGAGTTCAGGATTACCACCGGGTCTCCAATAGAGATCGTTGAGCGTGGGTATTCGATAATTCCTGGAGATACTTGTTTTGAGTGTTAAATGCCGGATTCCTGACCATTCGGCGGATAAGTCGACCAGCATAGGTGACCAGGTCCCATCCGTTAATTCTTGACGCATCTGAAATCTCCAAATCCAATTCCCCTGTAAATAGCCTAGAGAAGCAAATGCTGCCTGCTGATGCCGTGAGGTGCCTTCTTCATAATTTACAGATTGTGCCTCTACAATTTCAGTATAGAGACCGCCTGCAAAGGTCAACCCCGGGGCAAGGCGAACTGACGTTTCAGCTTCTGCTAACCATGTACGAAACTGATTGTGTGTGAAAAGCAGAATCAGTGAATCCTGGTAATCGATATTCTCATCCAGCCAGGCTGTCTTCACTTGCCAATTAAATTTATCACCGCGTCTGGTCCATTGGAGAGACATTCGGAGACTTTGATCCTGTTGTGCGGATTTGCTGGTCGTCTGTGTAGAGGTAGGCGGTATTTGTCTGTCCGTTTCCTGGTACCACAATCTTCCCGTCAGATGTTCACGTTCATTGATTGACCATAGGAATTCCTGCATCAGTCCCATATTCTGGAGGTCATTATGTACCTGGTTAGTTTCAGGAAATCCATCGGCTATCCGGTAACGATAATTATTCTCAGCGCCCTGGGCAAAAACCCTGGTAGATAACCTGAATTTCTTCCAACCGTAATTTGCCTTTAGCTCTCCCAGCAATGTATTCCAACTACCTGCAGCCAGATGTAAACTCAGATTATTATCATCACTCAAGGATTCATTTGACAGTGCGATAAGACCTCCAACGGCTCCTGATCCAAACGCAGCTCCATGCCCACCGTAGTGAATGGCCACATCATCTGTAAAAAAGGAAGGTACCAGTGCAAGATCAACCATACCCAACATAGGGTTACGCAAAGGAATACCATTCCAAAGTAATTGGGTATGGGATGCACTTCCACCTCTGATTCCTAAGGTAGCCAGCGTACCACTTCCATAACTGCGCACATAGAGCGGGGTCTGTATTGCTAATACTGCAGCGAGGTTATTGTATTGTCTTATCGCCAGGGCCTGACTATCGAGATCATCGGTATGCTTGCCGATGTCAGTGAGATTAATCCGTTGGGCTGTGACCTCGATTTCTTCAAGTACTAAGGATGAGTCTTGCTGGCCAGTGAGTGCAAACGACCCGAGTACCATTCCCATGGCAACCAGGCATTTACCTATCCGGATTGACAGACGTCCCTCAAACTGCATCTATCAAAAGTAGCGTAAATAGGTCATTCTTCTGCCTAACGCTGCATATGCCTTTTAATCCTGAGAATTAATCAGGAAGACCCTGACCTCCTCGATCTTCTTATTGGTGACTTTTTCGATAACAAATCGATAATCGTCGAGTTCAAAATCTTTATCCAGTTCAGGAATCTCGCCTGATGTCATGACGATGTATCCGGAAAGGGTTTCATACTCCCCTACCGGAAATTTAAGTGCAGGATACTTTGTATTGAGGTAGTCAATTTCAAGTCTTGCCGAAAAAAGATATTCCGTTTCACTGATCTTTTGTTCGAGATAATCTTCCTGGTCATGTTCATCTTCTATCTCACCGAAAATCTCCTCTGTGATGTCCTCCAGGGTGATGATGCCTGCCGTACCACCAAACTCATCTACGACCACGGCAATATTATTTTTCTGGCGGGTAAACATGGTCATAATATCCAATACACTGGTGACTTCAGGGATATGCTGGATTGGTATGATCATCTTTTCAATACTCACCGGATCCTGCAATAAATTTTGATGATGGATATAACCCAGTATATTATCAATATCCCCCTTTGATACGAGGATGCGGGAATGGCGTGTTTCAATAAATATTTTCTTGAGCTCTTCCACACCGTCCTCCAGATCCACATGAACAATCTCCGTCCGGGGCACCATGCATTCACGTGCTTTCAGGTTCTTGAGTTGCAACGCATTCTTAAACATATCTGCCTCCAGTTCATCCTGATCCCTGTTGAGTGAACCCTCTACATAATCCTGGAGATCGAGCCGGGTAAATACATCCTCTACGTGGTTGATCGGAACTCTGAATACATATTTCATCAGCAGGTTGGAAACAGACATCATCACCCATACAGGCAACTTCAGAACCCATTGAAAAAAGACGACTGGATAAGATACCAGCATGAGTGTCCTGTTGGCAAATGTGCGGAATATGATCTTTGGGAAATAGTCCCCCACCAACAGGATGATCAGTGAAGAAACCAAAATAACGATGATCAGGCGGAGGATTTCTGAAGGAATAAACCTAACGATCACCGGCTCTATCAACAGGGTCATACAATACGTATAGATAACCAGTACGATATTATTCCCTACGAGTATGGTGCTGAGAAATTGCTTGGGCTGATTATAAAAGCCGGAAATCAACTTGCTGCGACGTGTGCCTTTATCTCGTTCTATCTCAACACCGAGTTTATTAGCCGTAATAAAAGCAATCTCGGTGCCTGAGAAAAAAGCAGACAACACCAGCGTGAATAATATAACCAGGATCAGTGTAACCATGTTGGGTTCAAAGTTAGCAGTTAGAAGTGAGAAACTAGCAGTGAGAAGTTAGCAGTTAGAAACTAGCAACTAGAAGTTAGTAAATATAGCTTTAAACTCGCTTTGCGATTATTTAAACACATTCAAGTCACAATTATTACCTCTAACTGCTAACTGCTAGTTTCTCACTTCTCACTTCTCACTTTATCCTTCCTGTCCTGGATGGTCATCGGAGAGGGCTTTACAGGAATTGGTTTAGGTTGAACTTTAGGTGGATCGTGGTGGAGTGAATCAGCAGGTTTTCCTGAAACCTCTTCGACATTCATGTCTCCTGAGACTGCATTCAATTCATAGCGGGTAAATCCTTCATTGGATTTAAAACCATAACTATAGACTATACTACCATCAGCTCTGGTGATCCTGACAAAACGGTCGGTATAAATTTCCTTGGTCTTTTCATCCCAGATGAGTTCGGGTCCATCGAGTCGTTCGCCATTGTCATTTCTGAGGACTACGTTTTTCTGCACAGTGATCTTGCGGTTAGCCTGGTCTCTCACTGCAAAATCCGATGTAAGCCAGCTTCTGGGATTACGCGATTTATCATAAAACGCTACGTCGATTCCTTCCGGGAATTCTTCAACGACCGATTGTCGCTGGTATATACGTCGCGAAACAGGTGCTTTAAGAATGAAAACGGTATAACTACTATCTGTATAGATGACCTCGATATTTTTTGCTTCCTCCACATTTTCAATACCGGATGTAAGGTATCTGGACAAATCGGCCTGATCCACAACACAGGACTGCGTGAATGTCAATAACAGGAGTAGAAAAAAAGCTGGTCTCATTTCCGGAGCAGTGGAGCAGATTATCTCAATACAGTAACTGTGCCATGAAATGTAAGCGGTATTTCATCAATAAAATCTACAATGGCTATGTACGTGTATACGCCAGGATTGACCGCTTTTCCATCCTTCTGCGTACCATCCCAACCCAATGAAGGATCGTTTAATTCAAAATCCAGTCTTTCCCACAACAAGCCACCCCAACGATCATATATCTGGAATTGACGCACACCAAAGGGTTTGGCGGCTTGATTGCCATACACGGTAACTCTGTCATTGACATCATCTCCATTAGCAGAAATCACATTTGGAATGTAAATCGGTTTGTAGGGATCTACGATGATTAATACAGAATCAGAAGTAACACAACCGGCATCATTTGTAATCGTCACCACGTACCAACCTGTTCGCTGAGGTAATGCAGTTGGATTGAGCAGGCTGGAGATGTCTTCACCATCAAATGAAAGTGTATGCAAGAGATTCCATGTGACTGTGGAAGGGAGTGAAGGGAAAGGAATCGCGTTGAGCTCCACGGTTTCACCAAGTTGAACGAACATTGTATCCCCGGCTTCGACTGAAAATCCATCAGATGGAAGTACCGTAACATCGATCTGGCTTTCACAACCCTTCTGATCCTGCACGCATAATGTATAGGACCCTGGCTCCAGAAACGGAAACACACTGGCCGGTTGATACGTAATACAATCAAGACTATACTGATATTCAGGGCTACCGCTGACACCTACGCCCTGGATAACACCTGTGGCCGTCCCCGGACAAATCTGATCCTGGATATTAGCGACTACAGATAGTGTGGACGTATCCTGGCAACATGGCTCAACATAAAAATCAAGTATCTCGGTGACTACACAACCTTTAGAACTGGTCACTGTGAGTGCAACCTTCTTAGCTCCAAAGGATTCATAGATCACGGATATAGGTCCTTTTGTAGTATCAAATAATGGATTGGCTCCTGCACCAAAGTTCCATAGATAATGAACGATACTATCTGTTGGCGCCAGGGATTCATTACTGAAGATGATGGTCTTATCGCATTCGAAAGCCTGAACAGCAGACACATCAAAAGCCGGTTCCGGACCTTGAAAGGTTCCGGTTCCTCCCCATTCGATCGAAAAGCCTAATCCTGACTGACTGAAATTATTGACCAGCAAAGCATAACTCCTGCCCGCGACCATATCCAACGCATCAACGAAATTATTTTGTCCGGATCCTGCACAACCAGCTGGCTCTGTGCTATCCGGGTCACCATCCCTGAGACCTGTGGGACCATTGCATCTGGCCCATGTCTGAAATGACTGGCCTGTGTTTGCTCCCGCGGCCATACATCTGCGCTCCATTTTATTTGAGCAATCGTCAATTCCATTGGGTAGCTCATAAACCACAAAATCAATATCATCGGATTCAAACCCCTGTTGGTAGTTGTTTGGGGTCAGCGTAAAAGTCAAGGTGCCTGAAACATCGCAGGTCCACTTGTACCACGCCGAACTGAATTCCTGGCCTATACACGTATTCTCAACGCCCGGATCCTCAATGCCAACACCCAACAGCGTGTCGACGACAAATTCAGATTTATCACAGAGGATCACTGCATTTGAACAATCAGATTGCGGATTTGGTGGGGGAATAAACCCTTCGAGGCAGATCTGAAAAGTTCCAGTCTGATCATTTTGTCCTTCGACAACGAGATAATAGACCCTGCCGATGACCAGGCTTTCGATCGATAGTTCAACCTGATTGGTACTCGCTGAAGTGATATTGCATCCCACCCTGGTGAGGTTGCCGCAAGGGCCGTTAAAAACACCAATTCCTGGGTTACGAAGCGTTCCAAGCCCATTGACTGCGCCAGTAACCCTGATATATAAGGCAGGTGTCTGAGGTGTAAACGTAAACCAGACATCATTTTGAAGCTGAAGGAAACAATCATCATCTGGAGGAGGACCGGCATACGGGCTGGCATTTATATTGGTATATTGGCCGGCAGCACTACACCATGTATCTGAATTAGACAGGTGGAAGGCTGTATTGCAATCATCGTTTACGGGTTGTGCATGGAGACAAATGCTAAAAAGAGCAAATAAAACCACCAGGTAACTGATCCTCATCTCGGTATTGGGTATTGTTCTGATAATAAGATACGAAATTAACAATTCTGTAGTGTGCAGGTTGTGAACTAAATGCCGCCTAAGGCAAAATGTAACAGTACTTTAACGATTGATAGGACGAATTGTGTTGTGTAAAAGGTTGGGG
>JANNSS010000167.1:0-9649 GCA_031402955.1 Saprospiraceae bacterium | reverse complement strand
CAGATACCAACAGATCCTCCAGATCCGTAATGGGGATAAAACCGTGATCCAGGATCGAACGATTTTTGAAGACGCTTACATCTTCGCGCCAAACCTCCATGAAATGGGTTTGATGGGTCGAAGGGATTTCGAAAATTATTTTACGCTTTTTAAAAACATGAGCACACAGATATCTCCGCCCGATCTTCTGATTTATCTGCAAGCCAGCATACCAACCTTGGTCAAGCACATTCATAGCAGAGGAAGAAGCTATGAAGGCAGCATGAGTCTTGATTATCTCAAGAGACTCAACCAGAAATATGATGAGTGGATCGACAGCTATAAGGAAGGCCCTCTGCTGGTGATCAATGCGGATGATATAGACTTTGAAAAGAGCCCCGAAGACATGGGCAAAATCATTGAACTTGTGGATAGCCAGATCAATGGATTATTCTAAGCTATCAGCTTTTTACCTTAACGACTTCTGCGTGATCACCTTGATTGACCTCTGTTTGGTCTGTTACTGCTGTGTCGGAGGCGGCTACACTTGAAGCGTCAAGTGCAAGGCAACCCGCAAAAAATATCCCGTGGAGTAACACGGAAACAACAATACCCATTACACTACTTGTTTTTTCACCCTTCGTATTCATGTCAGATTAGTTTTAAAAGTTCAAGTAATTTTGCGCCATTCACAGCATTTTTATATTTAGACTGATCGAAAAACGTACCTGATAATACCGATATTGCCGGCATCGCTTAAATTCAGTCTATAAGCCTGAAAATGGGTTCAAATTCATATTATAGAAAAAATTAATACCATAAACTGTGCCAAATCCTGATCATCCCTACTACCTTCTTGCGGAAACTTGCCGACAACACCATGCCACACTGGTGGCCGTCTCAAAGACCAGATCTGTGGAGGAGGTAGAAAATGTATACCAGATGGGGCAAAGAATTTTTGGCGAAAACAGGGCTCAGGAGCTTTTAAAAAAAGCACCTGCTATGGCAAAGGATATTGAGTGGCACCTGATCGGTCACCTGCAGACCAACAAGGTTCGATCCATCATGCCTTATGTTTCCTGCATTCAGTCCCTGGATCGTTTAAACCTCTGGGATAAAATCCAGGAAGAAGCTGCCAGATCAGAGAAAAAAATCAAATGTCTGCTTCAGATCAAGATAGCAGCCGAAGAGACCAAGTATGGGTGGTCCTTTGAAGAATTGAACAAAATCCTTTTATCAGGCAAACATCATGCATGTCCTGATGTCATGATTTGTGGTGTGATGGGTATGGCCAGTCTCACAGCGGATATGGCCCAGGTCCGAAATGAAATGAAATCATTGAAAGCATCCTATGACCTCCTCAAGGATCAATATTTCAAAAATGATCTGACTTTTAATACCATCAGCATGGGAATGTCAGGTGATTACAGCGTAGCGCTTGAAGAAGGAAGTACAATGATTCGGATCGGAAGCCTATTATTTACGTAAATACTTATACAGAGGTATTGCTTCCACGAAAATCTGTGGATAAACTTTTCCCAAAATCAACTTTTACTTGTTAGGTGCAGGAGGATTTAACTTCTCTTCATTATACCGTATCAGCACATCTCTGATATTATTATACATCGGCATCTGAAGGGTTGGTATTTCACGCGGATCAAACCACGCGGCATCCTGAATACCTTCCTCCTTTTGCAAGACCAGCTGGTCAGGTGTATTGGTCTTCATGAGATACCAACGAGTACGCTTAAGTGTTCGTTGCTTGCTCATAAGGTAACAATGATAGCCGTTGTTCAACCTTTCGATGAGTTCAAGATCAATCAAACCGGTCTCCTCGCAAACCTCTCGTACGGCAGTTTGTGCCAGGGTTTCACCGGGATCCTGCTTACCTTTCGGAAGGTCCCATACGCCTCTCCGGAAGATCAGGAGTACTTTTCCAAATGGATTGAGCACTAATCCACCTCCAGCCTTTATATAATTGTAAAGGGATTTGATATCACTCCAAAGTTGATCTACATTGTCAGCCTGAATGATGATCCCCTCATGATGCTTATTTTTTTCAAGTAACTCAATATAATTAAGCAACATCTTGGGTTTGCCTCTGTAAAGTGCATGTATGAGGGAACGCTCAAAGGCAGTTTCATCACTCAGGTCAGAAGTCTGGGTGAGAATCAAAGGGCTCTCGTTAATGTATATTTTATACCTTTGCATCAACGTTATTTAGTCACAAATGATTAATAATCAAATACTTGCATCAAAACTCCTCGAAACAGGCGCTGTCCGGATACAACCCGAAAGTCCCTTTACATGGGCTTCTGGTCTACGGTCACCGATTTATTGTGACAACCGCATACTCCTCTCCTACCCGGAGATCAGGACCGGCCTGGTCGATTTAATGGTGAAGGTGATAAAAGATTTTCAATTGTTTGACACCGTCGCCGGTGTAGCAACTGCCGGTATACCTGTCGGGGTGCTTTTAGCGGATCGCTTGAAGATGCCTTTCGCCTATGTACGATCAAAGCCTAAGGAACATGGAAAACAAAATCTTATCGAAGGAAATATTTCTCCTGATGCGAAAGTGTTGGTCATTGAAGACCTCATCTCTACAGGAATGAGTAGTCTGCAGGCGGTGGAGGCTATCCGACAGATTCCTGCACAGGTGGTTGGTGTTTTAGCTATATTCCAATATGGTCTACCCAAGGCTACCGAAGCTTTTAAGAAAGCTGGATGTCCATTTCATACGCTCACTGATTTTCGGACGATCATAGAAGTAGCTGCAGATAAGCATATTATTGAGCATGACCATCTCGAGCTTTTGAGCAGCTGGTCTACTGACCCCCAGGCCTGGTCAGAAAATTACGTACGAACACATTAAATAAAATACTGCTGAACCGTGATTGACAAAAAATCAAAAAAATTCCTGAAGGAATATCTGGGCAATGCAAGCCCCACCGGACATGAAACGAAAGGACAGGAATTGTGGCTTGATTATATTTCCCCTTACGTCCATGAGTGGCATACAGATGTGTATGGAACTGCATATGGAATCATCAATCCAGGGAAGAAATACAAAGTGGTGATCGAAAGCCATGCGGATGAAATCTCCTGGTACGTCAATTACATCTCTGACAAGGGAAATATTCATGTGATCCGCAATGGAGGATCAGATCAAACCATTGCTGCCAGCAGGAGGGTCAATATTCACACTCCAAAGGGAATCGTCCGGGGTGTCTTTGGTTGGCCTGCCATCCATGTGCGAAAAGGAAAAGACGCTAACCTGGCTCCAACGCTGGAAAATATATTTATCGATGTCGGAGCTAAGGACAAAAAGGAAGTGGAAGAACTTGGTATCCATGTAGGATGTGTCATCACCTATGATGATGGGTATGAAGAAATCAATAAAAAATATTTTATCGGCAGAGCCCTTGATAACCGGCTGGGTGGATACTGTATTGCAGAAGTTGCCCGAAAATTATTTGAAGAAAAAATCAAACTCCCCTACTCGCTTTATGTAGTCAATTCGGTGCAGGAAGAAGTAGGTTTGCATGGTGCAACGATGATCGCCCAGACGATCAGGCCTGATGTCGCTATCATCACAGACGTGACACATGATACGAGCACACCTTTGATTGATGCTAAGCAGGAAGGGGACGTCAGACTTGGCCTCGGACCAGCTTTGACGTATGCGCCATCTGTGCACCGGAAACTTTTACAACTCATTGAAGAAGCCGCTCAGGTCAATAATATTCCATTCCAAAGAGTGGCATCTTCCAGAAGTACAGGCACGGATACAGATGCTTTTGCCTACGCGAATGGGGGGATTCCTTCTGCATTGATCTCCATTCCGTTAAGGTATATGCACACCACGGTAGAAATGGCGCATTTTGAAGACATAAGCCATTTGATTAACTTGATCGCTGCATCGCTCCAGCAAATCAAATCAGGGCAAAACTTTAAATACTTTGATCGGTAGATTTTTAAAAGATATTGTTAATCTCCTGATCTATGGAGGCGCCTTCATAGGTCTGTGTGCTTCCTGTATTACTGCATTGACGTTCGAACTCACAGGGAGGGTTGAAGAAAACCTTCAATACATATTGCTGATCGGTTCAGCGACGGCTGCTTTGTATACGATACACAGGGTCATCGGCCTGCACAAATCAGCTCATGTTGAAAATTCTGATCGGTTTACGGTCATTCGAAAATATCAATTCCACATCAGGGTTTATTCCGCTTTGTGGATCTTACTCTCCTTGTGGCTGTTGATTCCGTTATTTAGCAGTTATTTTATTTTATGGTTATTGCCTGGCGGAATTATTGCCTTTACATATGTCATTCCCTTTCTGTCAGGCGGACGCAGATTACGTGATCTCGGGTGGGGAAAGATCATTATGATTGGCTGGTCATGGGCATGGTTGACAGCAGTGATTCCACTTTGGTATTTTACAGAAGCTTCGATCCAGATGACAGTAATCCACGGTCTTGAAAGATTACTGTTCATTATGCTTATCGCGATTCCCTTTGAGATACGGGATCTGAACATTGACAAATCACTGGGATTGATCACCATGCCTGAAAAACTTGGCAGTAAACGAACAAGGCGAATTGCCAGAATCATGTGCGGAATGATTATTTTCCTTAGTCTGATATCTGCGTTTCACTATTTCAATCAACCCTATGTCATAGCGATGACTTTAACCAGCTTATCCGTGCTCCCGATGATTAACTACAGTTACCTGACATCGGATGATTATTTCTTTGGAGGACTGGTAGACGGGACAATGATCATAGCTTTGTGGGTGTTTACAATTGTAAATATTTTTATTTGAGAGCTGTGCACGGCCGCATCTAAAAATTGAAATGTATTTACCACCAGCATGAAAAAGCTGATTCATTGATTATTCAATTTTAAAAAAAGAATGATGAAAACACGTCAAAATATCAGCTCAGGAGCAAAATGGGAGTCAATAGTTGGATATTCCAGGGCAGTCCGGATAGGAAATGTCATAGAAGTCTCAGGCACCTGCTCCGTCGATGATGAAGGCAATCCATTCGGAGTTGGGGATCCTTACCTTCAAGCCAAACGCAGCCTGGAAATCATCTTGCATGCGATCGAAAAACTTGGAGGTAGTCTTCAGGATGTCATCAGGACAAGAATTTATGTTACGGACATCAGTCATTGGGCCGAAATAGGGAAAGCACATGGTGAAGTATTTGCTGACATCAATCCCGCAACAACCATGATAGAAGTTTCCAGCCTGATATCTGTTGAGTATCTCCTGGAAATCGAAGCAACAGCCATACTTACCACCTGATCTCATGGCCGGATATAAAGTCAAAGAAATCTATTACACGCTACAGGGAGAAGGTGCTCACATGGGTCGTCCTGCTGTCTTCCTAAGGTTTACCGGATGTAACCTATGGAGTGGAAGAGAAGAAGACCGGGCTGATGCTGTGTGTCAGTTTTGTGACACTGATTTTATTGGCATGGATGGCACACTTGGTGGAAAGTATACATCTGAAGAACTTGCTGATACGATCGCCAAATGCTGGCCTGTCGGAAGAAATAAAAGGTACGTTGTTTGTACTGGTGGTGAACCATTGTTGCAATTAGACACTCAGTTGATAGATGCTTTACATGCTCAGGATTTCGAAATTGGTGTTGAGACCAATGGGACTATTACCCCTCCCCGGGGCATAGATTGGATTTGTGTGAGTCCGAAAGCAAATACAGAAATTGTAATTCAGAAAGCGAATGAAATTAAACTGGTGGTAAAACAAAAAGGAATAGAACCTTCACAATTTGAAGATTGGGATTTTGACCACTTTTTTCTTCAGCCGATGGATGGTCCCGATGTACGTTTCTATACGGAATGGGCCATCCAATATTGCCTTATCAATCCTACATGGAGGCTTAGTATTCAGACGCATAAGTTACTAGGGATTAGGTAGTCAG
This sequence comes from Saprospiraceae bacterium, assembly GCA_031402955.1. Classification (GTDB taxonomy): domain Bacteria; phylum Bacteroidota; class Bacteroidia; order Chitinophagales; family Saprospiraceae; genus Opimibacter. Next base: position 3,714 of record JANNSS010000167.1, on the reverse strand, counting down.
TCTGCAGTTGGCAGCAGGAAATCTGCAGAAAGCTATCGCAAGACAGTTATATCTCCAACCTTTACTTTGTTTTTCCCGTTCTGGTCCTTCCATACCAGTTTATATACATATACGCCACTTTGTACTTTCTCCGCATTGACATTTCCATCCCATCGGAAAGGCACATTTCCATACTGACCAAATAACTGACTTCCCCATCGGTCAAATATTTCAAGTGAAACCAGTCGATCTTCGGGAAGGTTGGTTATCACCACCATCTCATCATTGATCTGATCACCGTCCGGTGAAAAAATGTTTGGAATATAAAAAGTTTCCTTTTCAATTACGATAATCAGGAGTTCGTCTTCATACAAACAACCAGCTGTGTCCTGTACAATAACAGAAACCAGTGTAGTCTCTTCAGGACCGTACCAAAAGTCCTCTATGCCAAGGCCTGGAAATGATGGGTTCCATGAAACCGTCGCAGCAACTATGCCTTCAGTTGATGGCTGGATCAAGGTGCTCTCCCCTTTTTGAATAGTAATATCTGGTCCAAGGTCAACCGAACCAAAATCCTGATCTGATACATTGACCGGTATACTAATTGTACATCCAATGATATCCGTAATTGAGACTACATGATCTCCTAAACCAACATCCTCAATCAAGTAAGGAAGTTGATTCACTGGAGTACTGACACCATTATCAAGCTGGATGAGATAAGGTGGGGTGCCCTCTGTTATGGATTCAATAAGCAACTGTCCATCAGTATTTCCCGGACAAGAAGGCGGTATATCCGTAATGACTGCACCTTCCGGACCTATAAATTCAGCATTGAAAGTATCCCGCTCTTCACATCCTCCCATATCACGTACTATCCATATGTATAGGCCTTCTTCATAAAGAGGTAAGGTTGGTTGCATTTTCGTTCCATCTGGTGTAATCCATGTAGAGAAAGGAAGTCCCTGAGCCCCGGTGACAATGGGTATCAAAACAAAAGTGTCTCCCGGACAAAAAGTAATCGTGTCAGCAATATCTTCTGTAAATAATGTGCAGTTACAATCCGGAGCAGGAATAAATAATGAGGCTGCACATAAACCGGATCCAGATGAGACCATCACAATGATATCCTGGTCAACAGAAATATTAGCGATCCTAAACTGCCCTGTACCGGCGGTAGTAACATCACCAAAATCAGCAGTGAGTGAAGTAGCGTTTGTCTCTACAATTACCTCGTAGCTTAATTGAGCTGAATCACATTCAATAGTAACCACGGTGATAAAGGGTAACGTTTCTATAATTAATGGAATAGCTGAAGAAGCCGGGCAACCGGAAACCGAATCAGTAAGCGTATAAGTAATCATATAATTTCCTGCCGTCGCACCTGATGTGGAAAGCTGAGAGCCAGTAATTTGTGGCCACACACCAATGGGTCCGCTTGATACAGTCCAACTTCCCGGGTCTGCCAGAACCACCTGATCGTTCAGATCGGAAACTTCGTTTTGACATAGCTCAAGACCTGCATTGGAGAGTATCAATGGAGGACAAGAACAATCTTCTACTACTACATTGAATAAATATGTGCTATCTGTACATGGTGCTAGAGCAGTTTGTGTTAAGTATACGAAACGATAATTACCTGGCGCCACACCAGCAAAATCTACATTCGCAGGATTACTGAGATCAACCATGGCGCCATCCAAGTCAGACCATATCCCCGTGCCATCTCCCTGCACAATAAAAGAGGATAGATTGATGACAGAGCCACTGTCAGGATGGTTGCATAGTGTATCAGCAAGCGCACTGAATGTTGTCGAAGGAGGTGTCACCAGAAAAACCATTATAGTATCCTCTGGCACGTTACAAAAACCAAATGTATCAACTGTAGTGCCAATAAGATTGACCTGAGCAGAGGCAATGTCAAAGACGGATGGAGTATAAAATGTATTCAATGACACAGGATCACCAAAAGCGCCCAATCCTGAAGTTGTCCATACAATTCCTATAGCTGACCCACCAATAACTGCATTCAACTGAATTGGTGTAAGACCACAGGCAGTGGTATCTCCTGAAATGGAAAGGGTCGGTAGTTCTTGTATAAAAATATCAATCTCTGCACTGTCGGGGCATCCAACAAGTGGAGCTGCATCAAAGGTAAAACGTAAGCCATACGTGCCAGGATCACAACCATTGATGATGAAAGTTGAACCTGTAAGCGCACCCGGGTTGGAGCCAGCTGGCACACTGAATATTTGCCAGCTACCAGGAGCACCTGCCTGCACAAATGCATCAAGCTGAAGCGAAGGCAACGAATTACAAAGACCACTTGGTAAGTTCTGCACCATTAACAACGGGCATAAACAATCTTCAACCGAAACGACAAGGTCATAAATTGTCTCTGCGCACGGTGAAGAAGCAGAATTAGTCTGGTATTGAAATATATAATTCCCTTCAGCGATTCCATCAAAATCAACGGTAGCCGGATTGGAAAAATCTACGGGAACACCTGAAGTATTGGTCCAGGTACCTGATCCATCTCCGCCTGTAATCAAGGAAGGAAAATTAATCACCGAACCATTCGCAGCAACATTACAGATAGTAATCGTATCATTTACAAAAAGGGCAAATGGAGGTTGATTAAAGAAAAGGGTTATCGTATCCCTTTGATTTCCGCATAAAGGATCCAGGACATTCAGCACTAAGAATAGACCTGCAGAAACCGAATCCTGGGCACCTGGAGTGTAGGTTGTAACAGGAGAATTTATATTCGCAAAAGTACCATCCCCTAGTGTTTCCCAAACAACTATATAAGGGCCCGATGGGGTTATCGATCCATCCAGCATAACCACTTGCGGTCCGCAAAAAGCTACATCTGGTCCGGCATCAGGTTCAACCACTGCACTGACCATGATCACTTCACTTGAGGAAGGAGGGCATCCGGGTTCAGGAGAGTTGAGGGTATACGTGACAGTATATGCTCCAGGATCAGACATATTGGTTGTAAAAATGCTTCCGGTTAATGTCGCAGAATTCAATCCGGGCGGTTCATCTGTAATGCTCCAGAATCCTGAACCACCTTCTTCAAGAAGTGCCGACAAGTCAAGCATTTCACTGAATGCACACAAGGGAACCGATGTGGGATTGGTTTCGAATGGAGGGCAATCACACAGGATGATATTAACGGGAATATTATAAGTTATCTGTCCGCACTCCGGAAATACACTCTGGATAATCACGGAGACAATAAAAAACTGGTTATTAATATCTCCTGGGCCCGGCGTATAAGTCACCCTGGTATCACTTTCCACTAACAAAGTACCATCACCTGCCGAACTCCATGTGGCTGAACTATAGGGTCCTTCAATTTCAATCTCTATGACAATACTATCCCCTTCGCAGATTTCGAGGTTAAGAGGGATATCGCTAGATGGAGCCTCAACAATGGTCAGCTCAAGGGGTTCGCTGGAGGCAAGGCATGCATCCGGGTCAACAGGGACAAAAGATAATATCACCATACCCGACGATATGTCACCAGGACCAGGTGTATAAAAAGTACTCTCAGCAAACGGGTCATCAAACACTCCATCTCCCGTTGTTTCCCAATTGCATGGTTCAGTACTTCCGGTGACCTGGGCGAAAATGGCAGCAACATCATTATTACAAATAGTCAATGGAGAATTTACTTCTATGATCAGGGAGGGTTCAATGAAAACAGTGAGACTTGCTTCTGACGGT
>JANNSS010000166.1:0-5183 GCA_031402955.1 Saprospiraceae bacterium | reverse complement strand
TGCTCGCTTTGCCATGGCCTACTTGGTTAAGGTTTTTTGCATGGATGGCTTTAGGCATGGTGGTGTATTTTCTCTATAGCCGTCATCATAGTAAGCTAAGAGATCAATCTGCTTCATAAGCGCTGCAGTATCGATTTTATCTAAATCATCTTCCTGTTGTGCGTTGCTTCAGGAAGATGATTTTTTTTTTGCAATGACTATCGTCTTTGCTCCTGCAGAACTCACGCCTTCTGCTCCTGCAAAACTCACCCCCTGCCCCTCTCTTAAGAATGATCTTGTGTACGCATGAGAACCGAAAGAAGAGAGGGGTGCTTTTTGATTTGTCTCTTAAAGAAATTCAGATCTGTGCCTTTAGAAAAATTACACACCCCTTTAGCTCCTGCAAAACTCACTCCCCCGCCCCTCTCTTAAGATTGAGCTTGTGTACGCTTGAGATTCGAAAGAAGAGCGTTAAAATATTTTTCTGTAAAGTGTAAGGCAGATCTGTGCCTCTTGAAAAATTATACACCCCTCTCTTTAGAAAATCACTCTCGTACAGCAGATCTCCTCGCAGAAAGAGAGGGGCCGGGGGTGAGTTATATGAAAAAGCATGAATCTCCTCGCCTTGCACCATCATGTGTTGCATTGAAAATCATGCCTCCCCGGGGTTTTCATGCGAGAGGATGAGTGTAGCGGAACACAGGCGCTGTACTGAGCGGGTGAACGAGGGGGTGTGAAAGGCAGTCGAAGTAGGGCGGGGGCGAATAAATGTAGTAAGCAGTGAAAATATTATTTTATAATTTAGAACCCGGATGAAATTACCCCCTTTTGCGGTATTGATGGGTCCTTGGCTCATCAGGACCTTTGCGGCACTAAATAGTAAACCTGAATAGTATGTATAAGTTAGCTCTTCTCCTTGTGATCCTCCAGATGTTGGCCTGTAGGCAAAAGCCGACCGAAGTGCAGGATGTGTATGCGGCAGCTCCAATGATGTGCGCTCCACAATTGTCAGATGCAGACTGGTACACTCAGGATACACCGGCACCACTTTTTGAAGGGATGGATATGTTGAGTTATCCTGTTACCACAAAGAGTCCCGAGGCTCAGAAGTATTTCAACCAGGGCCTTTTGTTTGCTTATGGATTCAATCACGCTGAAGCCGCCAGATCTTTTTACCAGGCCATACGGCTTGATTCGACGTGCGCTATGTGCTACTGGGGATATGCCTTTGTCCTCGGGCCCAATTACAATGGAGGTATGGATCCTGGGCATTACGAAAGGGCATTTGAGGCGATGAACAAAGCCAACCTATACGCAATATCATGTACTCCAAAAGAAAAGGCCCTCATCAAGGCGATGACGACTCGTTATGTGAAAGAAGCACCTGAAGACCGAAGTCATCTGGATAGCGCTTTCATGGAGGCAATGAAGATCGTACATCAACAGTATCCTGAAGATGTGGATGTCGCATCGATCTATGCAGAATCACTCATGGATATGCACCCATGGGATCTTTGGGATAAAGACGGTGCTGCAAAACCATGGACACCGGAAATCATAAGGGCTATTGAAGTGGCTATACGAATCAATCCAGGTCATCCCGGAGGTCATCATTATAACATCCACGCGCTGGAAGCATCACCCTATCCTGAACGAGCATTGCCCAGTGCAAAGAAGTTTGATGATGGCTTAGCGCCCCGGGCAGGGCATCTGGTCCACATGCCATCCCATATCTACATCAATACCGGGGATTATCATCTAGGGTCTTTGGCCAATATCAATGCGCTTAAACAGGATAGCAACTATGTCACGCAATGCCATGCACAAGGCGCATACCCATTAGCATACTACCCACACAACTATCACTTTCTGGCTGCCTGTGCTACACTTGAAGGAAAGAGTGTGTGGGCGATTGATGCCGCCAGTAAAATGGCAAAGCATGTCAACCATAAAGGGATGTTGATTCCTGATCTCGCCACGTTGCAGCATTATTATTCCATTCCCTATTTCATCAATGTGAAATTTGGTAAATGGAAAGACATTCTTATGAGCCCTCCTCCTGATACAAGTTTGTTGTATCCATCAGCTATTCGCCATTATGCCCGAGGCATGGCTTACCTGGGCATTAAAGAAATCGATAAGGCAAAACTCGAATTAGATACATTGAAGCACTTGGCCAGCAACGACACATTGAAAGTACTGACCATCTGGGAGATCAATTCACTCTTTACCGTGGTGGATATTGCTCAGAACGTACTCGAAGGAGAATGGCTTGCAGCTACCGGTAAAATGGATGAAAGCATCAGGATTCTCAAAGAGGCCATTGCATTGGAAGATCAACTCAACTATAATGAACCACCCGATTGGTTTTTCTCCGTCAGACATCTTTTGGGAACTGTCTTATTGGCCAATGGACAGCCTAATGAAGCTATCCAAGCTTATCTCGAAGATCTCGAGCGCTTTCCAAAAAACGGATGGGCACTCAGTGGTTTAAAACAAGCCTATCAGGATTCCAAACAATCTGCAAAGGCTGATGAAACCGATGCTCGTTTGAAAGAAGCGTGGGCACATGCGGACGTGAAGCTTAAGGGGTCGAAAGTGGAAAATGAAAAATGAAAAGTGAAGAATGAAAAGTGAAGAATGAAATAAGGCTAAGGCTTAGAGACGCAGCTTTTCAGCGCAAGTTTAAACTTGCAATAGCACAAGCGTAAGTGAACGAACGCTCGACTTTAGATAATTACTTGTAGCCAGGAGGCTAATGTCACAGCTCCAAAAATAGAATATGACATCCATGCTTTATCCGTCGGCAGCCAGAGTCTACCAACAACGTCTGTTTTTTTTATAAAAAAAACAAACATAGGTGCAGGCGGAGCCTGCATAAGAAAACGAGCATTATGAGTCTGGTATCTGCGAGTCTGGCATCTGGCATCTCAAGTTCTCAAGTTCTCACGCTCTCACGCTCTCACGCTCTCACGCTCTCACGCTCTCACGTTCTTACGCGCCATCGCAATGTAATACAACGGAATTCCCGTCAAGGTGATGATCAACCCGGGCCATGTAAACTGCGGCTTGTAGATGATCAGCAGGATGCAAAACGAAATACCCATCAGGATGTAGATAGCCGGAAGGAATGGGTATCCAAAAGCCTTGTATGGTCTCGGTACATCCGGGCGCTTGCGACGCAGGATGAAGATGCCGATGATGGTCATTACATAAAATATGACGACCACAAAAGAAATCATATCGAGTAACTGGCCATATTTTCCACTCATACTCCACAGGCATGCTATGATACCTTGTACCCAGAGTGCCCATTGCGGAACAGAGTATTTGTTGAGTTCACCTGCTGGCTTGAAAAACAATCCATCCTTGGCCATGGTGTAATACACTCTGGCACCTGCGAGGATCAATCCGTTGTTACATCCAAAAGTTGAAACCATAATCATCAGTGCGATGATGATCGTACCTACATTGCCAAAAATCACATTTGATGCAGCAACTGCCACGCGGTCTTTATCTGCACTGGCTATTTCATCGAGAGGTAGTACAGCGGTGTACATGATATTAGTAGCCACATAGATGATCGTGACGATCAGGGTACCCAGAAAAAGTGCTAATCCGATATTGCGTTGTGGATTTTTTATTTCGCCCGCGATAAAGGTGACATTATTCCATGCATCGCTGCTGAAGATAGATCCTACCATGGCGGCTGCAATTGCCCCTAAAGCTGCAGCAATAGTCAATGATTCTGTGCTACCCAAATTGTGGAGGTTCCATCCATCTGCCCAGTTGGCTTCCCATACATCTCCTTTAAACATGATAAAGCCAAACAGGATGAGGCCAAACAAACTGGCGAGTTTGGTAACCGTAAACGTAGTCTGTATGAGTTTGCCGCTCTTGATGCCCCGCGTATTGATAAAAGTGAGTAACAGGATTAATACGATTGCGACAAGTTGTGCAGGTGATATCTTGAGGAAGCCGAGATCGAAGGCGACAAGATCTTCACTGACTGATGGTACGAGGTAGGCCAGGAATTTAGCAAACGCAACACCTACGGCTGCGATCGTAGCGGTCTGTATAACTGCAAAAAAACTCCATCCATACAGGAATGCTGCGAGTGGATTGAAAGCTTCTTTCAGGTAGACATATTGCCCACCGGCTTTAGGATACATACCACTCAGTTCGCCATAACTCACAGCAGCCGTGATGGTCATAAATCCGGTGATCAACCATACTGCGATCAGCCAGCCAGCGCTGCCCACATTGCGTGTGATATCCGCACTCACGATAAAGATGCCTGATCCGATCATCGATCCTGCGACAATCATGGTAGCATCCATCAGGGTAAGGGACTGCTTAAAGGAAGTAGGGTGGTCAGACATGCAGTTGATTTTGGATCAAGATATATATTTCTATGAAAAAAGGCGAAGGCTGAGGCTAAGGCTAAGTAGGGAGCAAGTCTTAGCGCAGCAAAGATCCCGCCCCGTAAGGGTAGCGGGAGAGGAAAGGAGCAAAGGGTAAAGCTTATTTAATATGGATGGCGCAGCCATCCATAAGGCAAAATGTTAAGCTTGAGTTTACTTAAGCTTTCGTTTACGCAAGTTTAAACTTGCGGTCGCACGAGCGTAAGTGAACTAAGGCTCAACTTTAGCTATATACCATGAGCAAAAAACTGGCTGCCAAGCCAGGAATTGAATTGCCACGGCTTTCAAGCCGTGAGGCTCATGGAAAAAGGCGGAGGTTAAGTGATTATTACCTGTAGCCAGGAGGCTACTACGACAATTCCGAAATAGAACATGTTCATATGCTTCATCCGTCGGCAGCCAGAGTCTACCAACAACGTCTGGTTTTTTATTTAAAAAAACCAGACGTGGGTCGCAGGCAGAGCCTGCGCAAAAAACGAGCATAAAACGTCTGACGTCTGCGAGTCTGGCATCTGGCGTCTCTTACTCTCTTACCCTCTTACAAGTGAGTCTGGCATCTGGCATCTCACGCCTCACCCCTCACGTCTCACGTCTCACGTTCTCACGGAATCCGAATTTTAAATACCTTGAGAGCCTGATTTCAACAAATACTTCTCTGCATTATGGCTGTCACTAAAAGAGTAGGTTCTTATATCCTGGGGCTGGTCCTCATCGCCATCGCGGTCACTTCTGTCCAGGCTATGGGGATAGGTAGCCTGAACCCAACAGCAACAGCAATCT
>JANNSS010000165.1:0-21330 GCA_031402955.1 Saprospiraceae bacterium | reverse complement strand
CGACAGTTTTGTATTAGCCCTGTGATGATGGTTGGTTCTACAAAATAACCATCTTCATTTGGAGCGGGCATGTGCACTTGCTTTCCTCCACATTCAATTCGTCCGCCTTCCATTTGGGCGAGATCAATATAGGAAAGCACTTTTTTTAAGTGCCCTTCGGATATCAAAGCACCTACCTCGGTCTCCGGTGCAGAAGGATCACCGATCTTCATCTCTTTTACCCGGTTAGTAAAGTCAGTAACAAATTTGGCGTAGATACTTTTTTGTACCAATATCCTTGATCCACACAGACAAATCTGTCCTTGATTACTGAAAGAAGATCTGAGAGTGGTCTCCAGCATTTCTTCGTAATCACAATCAGCAAAGATGATAACCGGATTTTTTCCTCCGAGTTCGAGGGATGATTTTTTTAATTGTTCGGCACAGATACCTGCAATACGCTTCCCGACAGCCGTGCTTCCGGTAAAGGATATGGCTTTGATGCCTTCATGTCTGACGATAGCCTCGCCTACTGCAGGGCCGGTGCCATGGATGATGTTTAATACGCCTGCAGGGAGACCAGCTTCATTGCATATATCGCCAAGCATAGCCGCAGTGACAGGAGTGAGTTCAGATGGTTTGGCGACCACAGTATTTCCTGCGGCCAGAGCTGGTGCAATCTTCCAGGTGAATAGATAGAGCGGAAGATTCCATGGCGAAATACAACCGACGACACCGATAGGTTGTCGAAGCGTATAATTCAACGCCTGCCCAGGCATGTAATGCGATTCAGACGCAAGTTGCGATGCTGCTGCAGCAAAAAATGCAAAGTTGGAGGCAGCCCTTGGAATATCAAGACGCCGGGCAAGTGAAATGGGCTTGCCTGTGTCAAGCATTTCAGCTTCGGCAAGTTCGTCTATTCTCTCTTCAATGATGGATGCGATCTTTTGCAGGATAGCTTGTCGCACTGGTAGTGGAGTCAATGCCCAGCCTTCCGCAGCATGGTGTGCAGCGTTGTAGGCGAGTTTAACGTCCGCTTCATCACCTGATGCAAGTGTCGCATATTTTTTTCCGGTCGCCGGATTGATGATGTCCATAGTACCTCCATGAAGAGAAGGCCTATATTCCCCATTAATAAAGTGGTTGTATTGTTTCATTTGGATGAAAAGTGAAAGCTCAAATGTTTTCTCAGATCTTCCGGCAGTGGAGGCAGATCAGATCTTGGAATCAACAGCGTCGCCACCTGGTAGAGATCAGTAAATATCTGGTGTTGTTGCGCGGTAGCCTTGAGGTAATGATGTCCCGAAGATCCGCCGGTTCCGGTCTTACGTCCTATCATGCGCAAAACCATCTGGGCATGCCTGTTGCGCCACAGGGTGAGCATCTCTTCGATATCCATCAGGCGAGAAAGAAAGCGATAGGGCTGCTGCAGGATAGGCTCATCGCGATAGAGGAAGATAAAGAGGGCGGCAAGCATTGCTTTATAGGAAAATTTGACTTCACCACGATCACGCATTTCTTCAAATTTTGACGGGTCAAAGACAGCCATAAAGTAGGTGCTCGTATCACCTACCATCGTCAGCCGTTGTTGCTTGGTTTCTTCATTCAGGATATCAGAAGCATTGATGGCATCTTTTTCTTTTTGCAACATACTTTCCACCGCTTTCTTGTAGGATTCGAGGAAATTGAATTTGTCGAACTCCAGGAAGGGCGTGCGGTCCAGCCAGTCAATCACCAGGGTGAGCAGTGATTTATTGTCCATGCTTGCTTTCAGAATCTCTTTCTGCTGGCCGGAGAATACAACATCATACGGCATGCTGTTGTAGGTGAGACGTTGTTCTTCTTTCAGGCCCAGCATGTTTTCCACGATCCTGAATTGCAGGCTTTGAAATCCACTGGCTGGAAACAGATATTGTCTGAAATCGAGGAAATCCATAGCGGTCATCGTCTCCATCACATTGATTTGTTCGATCAGTAGTTTCTGGATTTCAATGATTCGCTCTAATCTGGCCACCGCGGTGGAGATCTCACGCTCATCCATCAGGTCGCCCTCAAACATCAATGCGATTGATTTGAGTTCGTGGATGATTTGTTTAAACCAGAGTTCGTATACCTGATGCATGATGATAAAGAGCATCTCATCGTGAGCCGGTACTTTTTCAAGCGCTGCCGAGCGTAGGTTTTGGGCGTTGAGGAGTTTGTCCAGTTCGAGATAGGAGTGGTAGTGGACGGAGGTAAATTTTTCAGACATTTTAGTATTTTTTGAACGCAGATTGCGCAGATGTATTTTTAATAAGATTAACGCAAATTAAGAGGTCCCTGAGCCTGTCGAAGGGTAGACATTTGGATTATGAAATGCATTGTCGCAATTTATTTTTGGTCCCTGAGCTTGTCGAAGGGTATACAGCGAAGTACTCTCTCCACGCCGCCTCTTCGCGCGCGAAGAGGGCGGCGTGGAGGGGGGAATAGTCTGATTTTCTTCCCTTCGGCAAGCTCAGGGACCAGATTAAAATTCCAAGGTTAGAATGCATCATTGACTTGTTCTTGTACTTCTTCGATGAAGGCGGTGCCTTTTATCTCTATCAAAATCTGTGGCCGTGGTAATGCTGATACTTCGACAGTAGTTCGGCAAGGTCCAGTCGCAGGGAAAAAGGAATTATACACTTCATTGTAGGCATCAAAGTCGGCCATGTTTTTAAGGAAAACGGTCACATCGACCAGGTGGCTGAGGTTGCCGCCGTTCAGCTGAAGGTAATGAAGGATATTTTCGATTACAGCCCTTGTTTGTATCCGGATGTCCAATTGCCACTCGCCGGCGGGTGTAAGTTCTGCGCCAGCATAAGTGTTATCGGGTCTTCTGGAACTGGTGCCGGAGACAAAAACCCACGAGCCTACCCTTCGTGTATGGGGGTATCGGCCCAGGGGTTGGGCGCGATCAGCGGCAATGATCATATCTTGCGACATAAGTCTTATTATTGGTTCCACGAAGGTAGTCATTCCAAAAAGCAGCCAGGAATGCCCCTGCGGGAGTAAAAATAACATAATGCACTATGGACCTGAATCTCAAAGGTAAAAATGCACTGGTTTGCGGTGGCAGCAGTGGTATAGGTAAAGCATCTGCTATAGAATTGTCACGCCTCGGAGCCAATGTAACCCTGTTGGCGAGAAATCCGGCCTCTCTCGCTGACGCTCTTTCTGCTTTACATCATGAACTGGGTCAGGAGCATGATTTTATCATTGCCGACATGTCCAACCATCAGGATCTGCACCAGAAGATCTTTGGGCTCACCACCCAGAAAAAAATCCACATCCTGGTCAATAACACCGGTGGTCCTCCAGCCGGATCGATTCTGGATGCTGACATAGTAGCATTTAAGCAAGCCTTTGAGCAACATCTGTTGGCTTACCATCTTATTGCCCAGCTCGTTGTGCCCGGAATGAAATCTGTGGCTTATGGCCGGATCATCAATGTCATTTCAACCTCGGTCAAGCAGCCATTGCCCGGACTAGGGGTCTCTAATACGATCAGGGCGGCTGTCGCCAACTGGTCTAAAACGCTTGCAAACGAATTGGCTTCGTATCATATCACAGTCAACAACGTGCTACCAGGTGCGACGGAGACTGAAAGACTGAATGCTATTGTGGTGAATAAAGCTACCAAACAAAACAAAAGCACAGAGGACATCAAAGCTGAAATGCTAGCTGAAATTCCGATGAAACGTTTTGGGAAGCCAGAAGAGATCGCTGCTGCTGTAGCTTTTCTCGCTACACCTGCAGCGGCGTATATCACCGGAACGCAGATAACTGTAGATGGAGGTAGAACTGGCGTTTTGTAATTGAAAAGTGACCCTTAAATCCCCTAAAGGGGACTTGATAAATTCTTTTAAAGTCCCCTTTAGGGGATTTAGGGGCAAAAGTGATTACAGCCGCCCGATCACCATGCCGATGCGCACGCCAGGTGAGAACTGAAGGAGTAAATATTTGCCGCCGTTTTTGTAGGATTCAGGCCATCCCCATTCTTCAAAGTCATCAGATTCGTCCAATCTCGGATTGACAACATCAGAATATCTGATGTTTCGGTACGCTAAGCCGATGCCCTGGTAGAAGTCCATGACAAATCTTTTGGTGGCGAGAAATTTAATGCCGGCTTTAAACTGGAAAGCGATTTTTTCTTTCCTGAAATCTGCTTCATCATAAAGGAGTTCTTGAGCGTCTCTGTCAGGGTAATAGGAATTGTCAGAAAGATGATCAATCATATTGTAGTATAAAACTTCTGCTCCGAAATAAGTAGCAAACTTTTGCTCTTCATGTCTATACCATTTAATTTCAGAGCGTACTTCAAAGAAAGAATAGGCCTGGCCCCAAACCAGATCCTCCAGCCGCTTGTGATTGAGATGCCTGTTGCCAAAACCAATCTCCAGGCTATAGCCGAGATGGTTATCATCATGATATTCAAGCCCAAATCGCAACCTGGGATTTTGATTGACCCATGTAAACGGAACATTATAGAATGTCAGGGTCCTGGCCATGTCCAGCGTATCCTGCCCTCTGCCTTGCTGTGACAGGATAAAAACCAGAAGCATGATCAATGTCGGCGCCTTCATCTTGCATGAATATACTTAAATATTCAATTTCTTTGGAATGGATACAGGATTTCAGGTACCATGATAAAGAATGTTGTTACGGTCGGGTGCAACACGCCCCTACCTTTCTTAAGCCTCTCAGCTCCTCACCTTCTAACCCCTTTTCATTAGGTTTGCACTCATATTCAATGTAGAAGACAGTGAGCAAGAAAATATACGTAGTAACCGGAGCCAACCAGGGCATCGGGCTGGAGACCTCCAGGGCACTTGCGGCGATGGGTGCGAAAGTGCTGATCGTGACGAGGGCAAGAGAGAAAGGGGAAGCTGCTATGGCTGATATCCGAAGGACCCATCCTGATGCTGATCTTGAAAATTATATAGCAGAACTGAGTTTGCTTAAGGATATGCGCAATGCAGCAGAAGCAATATTGGAAAAGCATCCTGTTATCGATGGATTGATCAACAATGTGGGAACCTGGATGTCAGATCACATACTGACCAGTGAAGGAATAGAAACTGTTTTTGCTACCAATCATCTGAGTTATTTTATGATGACGCACTTGCTGTATCCTGCTCTTCGTAGAGCTAAATATGCAAGGGTGGTCAATGTTGCCAGCAATGCACATTCCTATGGAAAAATAAATATTGAAGATCCAGGTTATTCACATGGGTATCACGGACTGAAATCAAACGGACAATCCAAGCTCGCGAATATTTATTTCACCTTTGAATTTCACAACCAGAAGCCGCACGAAAATATAAGTGTCTATGCTGTATCACCGGGCCTGGTCAAAACGGACATCGGACTCAAGCACACCAATTGGCTCCATACCATCGCCTGGAAATTCCGACGTCGCAAAGGCCAGACACCTGCAGACGGTGCGCGCACTTCTGTGTTCTGTGCTACTGCTCCTGAGGTCCAGGCTGTCAGTGGAAAATTCTGGGAGAACTGTGAAGTGAAACCGGTTTTCAAATCAGCCCAAAATCCCGAGCTTGGAAAACAACTATGGCTGCTGAGCGAGCGGATGTGTGGGATTAGCAATTATTTTGGTGAATTGTGAATTGTGAGTGGGTGAATCGTGAGTCGTCAGACGTGAGTCGTGAAAAGGCTAAGGCTAAGGCGAAGCAGAAAAGTGAAAAGTGAAAAGTGAAAAGTGTTGCTTCGGCTACGCTCTGCAACCGAGAATAAAAACGATTGATATCCTAAAAAGCCCTGAAGGGGCGCTCTGGTAGAAAGGGGGTTCAGCCCCTTACCTGAGAAGTAGAAATTGGATCAGGCAGCCAGCGGCTGCTTCGTATCAACAAGTCACGAGTCTGACGTCTGCGAGTCTGGCATCTAAGCCGAAATTATTCATAAGCCATAAGCCCATAAGCGCATAAGCCTTTTCCGCCTTTTTTGCCCCTTCGCCCTGCGGGCTCTTCCCCTGTGTGCTGCGCAACCCCGGGGTCAAAGGCAATAATCTTAAAATTGCTCTTTGCCTCTTTAGCCCCTTCCGCCTCTTCCGCCCCTTCAGCCATTAAGCCTCTTCAGCCTTTTATTTTTTTCCTCAGCCTTAGCCTCAGCCTCAGCCTTATTTTTTCATTACCTTTGTCGACCAACCTTAATCCACCCCTGTGTTAAGGCTTGTCAATCAACAGCTTATGGTGTTTCTTGAATTTGAGCAGCCCCTTGAAAGCCTCTATGACCAGCTCGAGCAAATCAAACAAATTGAGGCTCAGGGAGACGTAGATGTGAGTGGTGCCATACGGGATCTGGAAAACAAGATCATCCAAACCAAGAAGGAGATCTATGGCAACCTGAGTGGTTGGCAAAAAGTGCAGTTGTCACGGCATCCTGAGCGTCCCTACACCTTATTTTACATCCAGCAGATGTTTACCAATTTTGTCGAACTGCACGGCGATCGCCTGGTGCATGATGACAAGGCTATCATTGGTGGATTTGCGCAGCTCGATGGCCGCACCGTATTGGTGATCGGGCATCAGAAGGGAGTCAATACCAAGATGCGCCAGTATCGCAATTTTGGAATGGCCAATCCGGAAGGATACCGCAAAGCCCTGCGCCTGATGAAGCTGGCTGAAAAATTTGATATCCCTGTTGTCACCTTTATAGATACCCCAGGAGCTTATCCCGGACTGGAAGCTGAAGAAAGAGGTCAGGCTGAAGCCATCGCGCGCAACCTGATGGAAATGACCCAGCTCAAAGTGCCCATCATATGCTATATCATCGGCGAAGGTGCTTCCGGTGGTGCATTGGGTATCGGTCTTGGTGACAAAGTATTTATGCTGGAAAACACGTGGTACTCTGTTATTTCTCCTGAATCTTGCTCATCGATCCTGTGGCGTAGTTGGGACTATAAAGAAGTTGCAGCAGAAGCGCTCAAGTTGACTGCCGATCATATGGCTGAATTTGCACTGATCGATGGGATCGTCAAGGAGCCCCTGGGTGGTGCACATAATGATCCTGAGGGAATGGCTGTAGCCTTAGCTAAACATATCAAAGCTGAGCTCAAGGCCCTTAAAAAATTTACACCAGATGAGCGGATAAACCAGCGGATTGAAAAATATTCAGCGATGGGTCGCTTCCAGGTAAAATCTGAAGCCGAAGATTCCCGTTAACCATGTTTGACGCAGTGATCAAGTAAGGGATATATGCTAGAACCGATCAGGACATATTTTTTTGAAAGAGAGAAGAAGAAGAGGTTAAGCGAGTCCGTCAAGCGTTCCCCCCAGTTTAAAAAAGACCGTAAAAATCATTTTGGAATTCTCGTCGATGCCGGTATCCCCGGTGATCGCAATGAGGTCATGGCCTTTGCCGAGAAGTTGCGAAAGGAGGGTAACCGGGTTAAAATATTAGGGTTCGTAGATGGGAAAGCAGATGGAAATGCAATGCCTTTCGATCTCTTTACCACTGAAGACCTCGCTAAAGTTTCTATGATCCCCCGTGGTCCGATGGTTGATGAGTTTATCGAGCAACCTTTTGATGTGCTCATCAATATGTCGATCCATCATAATCACAAATCCCTTGATTTTATAAGCTCCCTTTCAAAGGCCACTTTTCGTATCGGACCCTGGTATCAGCATACTCATCACAACCCCTATGATCTCTGTCTTGATACGGGTTCGTCAGCGACGCTCCGGGAGTGGATCCATGAACTAATGCATACCTTGCAGAAGATTTATTAGATTCAATATTATGGCACATTTTAACCCTTCAGGCACTGGTGTAGCCCTGATCACCCCTTTCCGAAATGGTGCAGTAGATTATGAAGCATTGACGGCTTTGATCCATCATGTCATCCATGGTGGAGTTGATTACATCGTATCACTCGGCACCACAGGCGAAGCCACGAGCTTATCGGATGAAGAGCAAACAAGTATCATAAAACATACCGTTGATGTCACTGCAGGCAAGGTGCCGATTGTAGCAGGGCAGTTTGGTGGTAACAACACGGCACAAGTGTGCGAGAAGCTGAGAGCGTTTGATACGAAAGGTATTGCTGCCATTCTCTCGAGTAGTCCTGCGTATGTGAAGCCATCCCAGGAAGGGATCTATCAACACTACATGGCACTAGCAGAAGCATCACCACTGCCGATCATCATTTACAATGTACCATCACGTACGTCTTCCAATATCACAGCTGCCACGATCATAAGATTGGCCAATGCTTCTGAAAAATTTATCGCAGTCAAGGATGCATCTGCAGATCTTGTGCAGGCTGCTGCCATCGCTCGTGATACGCCAGTACATTTTACTTTGTTGTCCGGCGATGATCCTACAGCACTTGCTTCTGTGGTGGTAGGAGGTACAGGAGTGATCTCCGTGATCGCCAATGCATTTCCTGAAACTTTTTCTACCATGATGCGGAGAGCCCTTGATGGTAGTTGGGAAGATGCACGTGAGCATCATTTCAAATTACTCGACCTCCACCATTGGCTCTACGTCGAAGGCAATCCGGTGGGTATTAAAGAAGCGGTTGAATACAAAGGCTTAGCTTCTGCTGAATTGCGTCTTCCGCTCGTCAAGATGAGTGCATCGAATAAGATGAAGTTGCACGAGGAGATGCGGAAATTGGAAGGTGTGAATTAGCAAGGAGCAAGGAGCAAGGAGCAAGGAGTGGTTTGGCTACTTGGCCCTGCGGGCCTTTCGATGATTTTTCTGGGGATTTTTTGCAGAATCTAAAGGCGAGTGCCGTTGCAGGAGTTTGCTCCTGCGACTAAACGGATACCCAACGAAATTCCTATTAAGTATCTATATTAGAATTCTTATAAGCTATCTAGAACAATCGGCCCTTGGCCGTTGGATGGCGTTCTCGCCGCCAACCACCACGATACCTATCGCAATTCCAAAAGGAAGTGCAGTTGCAGGAGTTTGCTCCTGCGACTGCACGTATTCCCAGCGAAATTCCCATTACGAATCTATATTAGAATTCTGCCAGGCAGGCGCAACCTGCCTAACGATGATCTTGCATTTGGAGTTTGATGGGCAATATTGATTTCAAGGCTGGAGCCTTCAAATAACAGATGGGTGCATGGCCCGATGGGCCTTTCGATGATTTTGCTGGACAGTAAAGCTTATAAGTAAAATATTTACCCCCTTTCAGGCGATGTGCTGAGCGTAGTCGAAGTAGGGCAAGGGGGGCAAGAAACTTATACTTCAATTCCTAAACTCTTCAACGCCTTAAACGAAGCATTCTGCTCCGCAGATTTTTTGTTGAAGTCCTCTCCGCTGGCGATCTCTTTGCCATTGACGTAGACCGCTATCTTGAAGCGATCACGGTTTTCCATCTTGAAGCGTTCGATGACGCGGTAATCGATATCATCGCCATGCTTCTGGCAAAACTCGAGGAGCTGGCTCTTGTAGTTGTCATCGTTGTCTTCGAGTTCCTGGATATTGAGATGGCGGCGAAGGATTTTCTTGACGACGATATCTTTCGTCTTGTCAAAACCTTTTTCAAGATAGATGGCACCGACTAAGGCTTCTAATGCATTTCCTTTCATCGAATCGCTGAGGCGGGTTTCGTTGTTGTCCTGGAGGACGACGTCGATACCCATGTCATCGGCGATGCGGTTGAGGGTCTTGCGTTTTACAATTTTGGATCTCATCTTGGTGAGGAAGCCTTCGTTGCTATTCGGATATTTTTGAAAAAGATATTCTGCTACGATGGTGCTGAGGATCGAATCGCCCAGATATTCCAGCCTTTCATTGCTGGTGACGGTATGCAGTTTAGGATCTGAAGCTGATTTGTGACTGAAGGCTTGCTTGAAGATCTGCAGGTTACTGGGCGTAAAGCCTACGATGTTTGCTACGCTGCGCGCAAACTGCCTATCTGAAGAGAGATAATGATTATAGAATTTCCTGATCACACGATATCACATAGTAAGGTCTCAGACCCGTCCAAAGATAAGCGATGTATTGTGACCTCCAAATCCAAAGCCATTACTCATCACTGCTTTAACATTCCTTTGTTGCGCTTCATTATACGTGAAGTTGAGCCTGGCGTCAATTTCAGGATCATCTTCAAAGTGATTTATAGTGGGGGGAATAAAATTATGGTTAAGTGCCAGGATGCAAGCAATCGCTTCGATCGCCCCTGCCGCACCAAGTAAATGGCCGGTCATGGACTTTGTCGAACTGATATTGATTCCATACGCATCATCACCGAATACAGACTGAATCGCATTGGTCTCTGCTACGTCACCAAGCGGGGTAGAAGTGCCATGAACATTGATGTAGTCGATCTGGCTGGTGCTGAGTCCTGCTTCTTTCATCGCATACTGCATACATTGTATCACGCCCTTTCCTGTTGGTTCGGGAGCAGTGATATGATAGGCATCTGCATTCATGCCGGAGCCAAGGAGCTCCGCATAGATTTTAGCGCCCCTTGCTTTGGCAGATTCATAGGATTCGAGGATCAGGGCACCTGCACCTTCACCGAGGACGAAGCCATCCCTATTTTTATCAAAGGGTCTGGAAGCGGTCAGCGGATCATCATTTCTGGTCGAAAGGGCTTTCATACTTGAAAAACCTCCGATACCTGCCCGGGTGACGGCTGCTTCAGAGCCACCACATACCACCAGGTCGACACGACCAAGGCGGATATTGTCAGCGGCAATGATTAGGGCATGATTAGCTGAAGCACAGGCAGATACCGTCGCAAAATTGACACCGGAGAAACCATATTTGATACTGATATGGCCTGCGGCGATATTGACGATCAGCTTAGGGATCAGGAAAGGATTGTATTTGGGTACGCCCACCGCACGGCCGGCGCCTTCTATTTCTTCTTCGAACGTAGTGAAACCTCCGATTCCGCTGCCCCAGATGATGCCGACTCTTGATTTGTCAACCGTTTCGAGGTTGATACCGCAATCAATGATGGCTTGATCTGCCACTACCATTGCATATTGGGCAAATGGATCTATACGCCTGACTTCTTTTCTATCCAGGAAATCATCGGCATTAAAGTTCTTGACCTCGCAGGCAAAATCCGTCCTGAAGCCGGTGGCATCAAACCTGGTGATTTTGCCGGCTCCGCTCACGCCTGTTTTCAGACCATCGAGGAAGGAAGTTATATCGTTTCCGATCGGCGTTAATGCGCCTATTCCGGTGATGACTACTCTTTTCGACATACAGAGTTGATGTTTGTTAATATGCTATTCAATATCCTGGTCGCAGGGGCGGGTATTGGCTGGTATTAGCTCCTAAACGTCCCGTGTAGGATGACAGTTCAGGCTAAAATGCCGGCATTAATCTCGTTCAACCAGATAGAAAGGATTGAAATCGATCTTTCTGCAGGCTAAAGTTACACCGGAATGTTCAAATTAAAAGACCTGACAAGGCTCCGGAATCCCTAAAATAAAACATCCACAGAGAGGAGTTACCTCTCTGTGGATCTGTAAAAGTTCAATTCCAAAGTTCCGGTTATGCAGAAACCTGGGACTCCAGATATTCTATGGCATGGCCAACGGTCTGGATGTTTTCGGCTTGCTCATCCGGAATAGAGATGTCAAATTCCTTCTCAAATTCCATGATCAGTTCAACGGTATCTAGTGAATCCGCTCCTAGATCATTGGTGAAGCTTGCCTCTGATGTAACTTCAGACTCGTCAACACCTAACTTGTCAACGATGATTTTCTTCACTCTTTCAGCAATGTCTGACATAATAAATTGTGTTTGATTAAGGTTGCAAAAGTAAATAAAGTATTGGCTTTTGTGCCAAAAGAAACTAGCCATTGTCAAGAAGCAAAAGGTTTTGCCCTGGCCGGATGCAAAAGTAATCCCGACTTTCCGGATTCCGGCATTTATCAACAAAATTTTATCCTGCCGCCCCTTAAGTTGCACGAACAAAAGCGAGGTTATAGCTTCGCACCTGAAATTTTTGAAAATCAGACCGTTAAATACATAACCTATAATGCATCAGAATACCAAGATTGTGGCCACCGTAGGTCCCGCCTGCTCCGATTATGAGGTGCTCCTGGCCCTCGCCAAAGAAGGCGTTCACGTATTCAGGCTCAATTTTTCCCACGGCACCCACGAAGAACACAAAGAAGTCATCAACCATATCCTCCGGATCAACGAGGAGTATGATTTCCACGTAGGCATCCTCGCTGACCTACAGGGTCCTAAGATCAGGATAGGGAATATCGAATCAAAAGAAGTCCTCCTCGAAAGTGGCAAGGAAATCATTTTTACTACGGAGAAATGCCCCGGAACCGCTGAGTGCGTGTACATTAGCTATGATAACTTCCCCAAGGAGGTCAAAGCCGGTGAGCGGATATTGCTCGATGATGGCAAGTTGGTATTGGAAGTAGTCTCTACCGACAGGCAAAGGGAAGTGCGCTTAAAAATCATCTTTGGTGGTGTCTTAAGCTCAAAAAAGGGGGTTAATCTGCCGGATACAGCCCTTTCCATCCCTTGCATTACCGAAAAAGATCTAGCGGATCTGGATTTTATCCTGACTCAGCCCGTCAACTGGATAGCCCTTTCCTTCGTGCGACGTGCAGAGGATATCATTGAATTGCAAGAGCTCATCGACGCCGCCAATCACCCGGCCAAGACGATCGCCAAGATTGAAAAGCCGGAGGCTGTGCGGAATATCCGCAAGATTGTCAAACAAGCAAACGGGATTATGATCGCCCGCGGGGACCTCGCTGTAGAGGTGGCCATGGAAAAATTGCCTACGATCCAGAAGGAAATCATCAAGTTGTGTATCGAGCGTTCGCGCCCGGTCATCGTTGCCACCCAGTTGATGGACTCTATGATCAATAATCCAAGCCCTACCAGGGCGGAAATTACTGACGTAGCCAATGCAGTGTTGGATGGAACGGATGCCGTGATGCTCAGCGCCGAGACTTCGGTCGGTAAACACCCGGTCAAAGTGGTGGAGGCCATGAATAAGATCATCGCGGAGGCTGAAAAGCATTATTCCCCGGCTATACAATTTTCAGTACCCTCGCCTAAGTCAAGGACTTTCTGGTCAGATACGGTATGCTATCATGCTGCCCGCATGGCCCAGGATGTAGATGCGAAAGCCATCATCGGGATGACCACTTCGGGGTTTACTGCTTTTAAGATTTCCTCGTACAGGCCTATTCACAGTAAGATATATGTGTTTTCAGAGCAAAATGATATCCTCAATACGCTCAACCTGGTGTGGGGTGTCCAGACATTTTTCTACGACAAGTTTACGACCACGGACGAGACGATATATGATTGTGTCAACATCCTGCTTGCCGCCGGAAAAGTAGCGCAGGGCGACATCGTCATCAATACGGGCAGTATGCCGATGCATAAAAAGTACAGAACCAATATGCTCAAACTCACATTAGTGGATTGATTTCCTGCTGAAAATACCGAAAGGTGTTTTTAATTCGTTTTGTAACATGCCGGTTTACCAATATTATACCTGGATGAATTTCATTTTGCGGTTACCCACATTGCTAGTTGTACTTGTACTTGCAGGCATGATGTTGATATGCCCTTCCGATTTATTATCCCAGACATCCAGGCCCACATCCTCCCAGGTGACCATTGAGAAGAAACTGATCGATGGTAAAAAATATATCCTGCTCGGCGATTGGGAAAAAGCAGAAGCGTTGTTTCGTGCTATTCTTGAAGAAGATGTCCAGAACAGTGCCGCGTGTTATGAACTCTCGCGTACACTTGCAGCTACCGGTGATTACAGCAATGCGATCAGTTTTATCCACAAGGCTATCCGGATCGAACCGGATAATGAATGGTATCTGCTGATGGAGGCTGACATCCGCGAAAAATCCGGTGACCTGTTTGCCACGATGGAGATGTATGACCGTCTGATGGCCCTGCGACCTGAAAAAGCACATTATTATGAAATGCAAATCAGCCTGTGCAAAAAGACCGGAGATCAGGAAAGGCTTTTAAAAGTGCTTGATAAATACGAGAGTGCCAGAGGACTTACAGAATCGATCACACGCAACAGATTTGAAATACTGGATGCCATGGGGCGAAATGACGAAGCACTGGCTGCTTTGAATAAGCTCACTGTTGTATATCCAACAAATACAGATTATAAGTTTCTTGCCGCTTCTTACGCGCGAAAGTCTGGTCAGGAAGAAAAAGCCAAACAATATTACAAGGATGTGCTGGCGATCGATCCACAAAATTCAAGAGCCAAACTTGCGATGGCCAATTCGGAAAAGAGAGAAGGTGATGAGGTAGGCTACCTCAAGTCGATTTCACCGGTGATGTCTAATCCCGGAATAGATCCTGATATCAAGATCAAAGAACTGATTCCTTATGTAGTTGATCTGTCAAAAACACGGGACACTGTTTTAGGCAATGCATTGGTAAGCCTGACAGGTCAGTTGACCAACGCACACCCTAAGGAAGCAAAAACATTTGCAATTCATGGAGATGTATTATCTATTCTCGGTCGCAGACAACTTGCTATTGACGCGTATACCCAATCTACCTTACTGAATGGAAGTGTCTACACGGTCTGGGAGCAATTACTCGCCATGCTGGTGGATCAGCGATCGTATGACGAGCTCATACGTCAATCCGATCTGGCGATTTCAAATTTTCCAAATCAAGCCTACCTCTACTATACATCAGGTGTCGGTTTGTATAAAAAAGAACGCTATCGCGAAGCCATTGAAGTGCTCAATGAAGCCTTGATGATGACCGGAAGAAATGCGGGGCAAAAGATCGCTGTCCTGAATATCCTTGGGGTGGCCTATGATGAATCAGGTGACCTGGAGAAATCGTCAAATGCTTTTGAATCTGCGTTGGCTATTGATCCTAAAAGCCCGGAAACACTCGCGCATTACAGTCTGATGCTGAGTCAGAGGATTTCACAAAGTGAGAAAGCACTCTCGATGACCGAGAAAGCACTGGCACAAGGAAATCTTACACCGATGGTGCATGAGATACTCTCCCATGTGCTCTACAATCAGAAGAAGTACAAAGAGGCTTATACTTCAATACAAGAAGTGTTGAAAGCAGACCCATATGGAGATGCGTATAACCTGGCCGGTGATATATTGATCAAGCTCGGGAATGCACCAGATGCAGTCACAATGTGGCAAAAAGCACTTGATTCCGGATGTACTGATCCGATGTTAAAAGGAAAAATTTCCGACCCCAAGGCACAATAAACCCCATTCGATTGTTACATAAAGTGAATGCAATCGTCTTACAGCTAAAGACCTTATGAACAAGTACACCTTCTACGGCATATTTATTTTCCTGCTTTCAGCCTCGATGGCCTGTAAAAGCAAACAAGGTCTGTCTGATGGGACTAAGCCGGTAACGGAAGAAGCTGTGTCTGCCGAGACTGCTGCCATGCTGAAAAAGGTCGTGGAGACACAATTGCCCTACACATGGTTTGCAGCTTCAGGTCAAGGTAAAATCGATTGGGATGGTCAACGCCTCAGTGCGAAGATCAATGTGCGTATACTTCATGACAAGATCATCTGGGTGCAGATCCAGAAATTGGGTTTTGAAATCGGCAGGATGCTGATCACCCCGGACTCAGCCTTTTTTATCAACAGATTTGAGCGATCTTATGCCGTATACCGCACCGAAGAATTTCTTGAAGAGTATAATGTGCCGGCAGATTTTGATATGTTCTCCAGAGTATTTACGGCGGGAGCGTATATGCCTCCGATGATCAGAAACTCCATGTTGGAGCCAGATGGTTCGGTCTTTATTCAGTCCTCAAACGGTATGAATGCCCAGCATTGGTTTGATGCATCTTCCTTGCTGATCAGGTCGCTTATCACCGACCCATTGGCCCGGGAATGGTCGTCTGTATACTCAGACTACAGGAAGACCAATTCAGGGCAGCGGTTCCCCTATACCAGGTCTAATACCCTGGTAATTGATGGCCAACCCAACATATTTGACCTTGAATACACGGAAATGACCATAGATGTGCCTCAGGAATTTCCTTTTTCCATACCTTCACATTATGAAAAAATATAATGTGTCAGGAAAACTGTTTCTCACACTAAGTTTTGTTTTCTTTTTCCTGCTAGGCTCGGCCCAGAAGGATCGGAATGAATTAGAGGCTCAGCGGAAGGCGCTGGAAAGCCAGATCAAGTCCACTACGGACATCCTGCAGAAGACCCAAAAGAGCAAAACCAAGACCGTCAATCAGCTCAAAGCCCTCAATGCCCAGATCCGGCAGCGCCAGGAATTGCTGGAATCCATCAACAAGGAAATCAGCCAGGTCGACAGAGAAGCTCAACAACAAGAAAAAAGTAAGACGGAAGCTGCATTGGCAATCCAGCAGACCGAGTCCAGACTTTCACACGCACTCAGGACAGCTTATATCCGTAGTCAGCTTCAACCCAGTTGGATATACCTCCTCAGTTCGCAGTCCATCGGTCAGGCCCTGACGAGATGGGTCTATTTGCGCCAGTATAAAAGTTATGTGTTGAGACAATTGAAATATCTGTCGCAGAAAAAGGAAAAACATCAGGCGCTGATCGTCCAGCTTGAAGAGAATAAGAAAGCAAAGACCATGTTGTTTAATGAAGAAGAACAACACAAGAAAGAAATCCTCGCTGAGCAGAAATCACAGCAGTCACTCGTCAATGATCTCGGCAAAGAAGAAAAGAAACTGAAATCACAGTTGGCGAGCACACAAGAGAAAAAGAAAAAACTTGATGACGAAATCAGCAGGCTGATCAGTGCAGAAGCAAAAAAAATGACAAGCTCAGGCCTCAGCACAGCGCCTGAAACAAAAGCGCTCAATGAACAGTTTTCTGCCAACAAGGGAAAGCTTCCATGGCCTGTGAGCAAAGGACTCATCACAGATCGCTTCGGCGAACATCCACATCCGGTATTAAAAGGTATCAAAGTGCAGAACAATGGCATCGATATCAAAGCAGAAGAAAAAGCAGCCGTGAAGAGTTTGTTCTCCGGCACAGTCGCCTCCGTTACTAAGATCCCGGGCTATGATTACATGGTCATGGTGCGGCATGGTTTATATTTTACTGTTTATTCAAAGTTGATCAGTGCTTCTGTCAAGAAGGGAGATACTGTCACCACAGGTCAGTTGCTCGGCTATCTCGGCAGCGAAGAGCCGGAGCTTCACCTGGAGATCTGGCAGGACAAGACGAAGTTGAATCCGGAGATGTGGCTTGCTAGAAAATAGCTGTCAGCTATCAGCTGTCAGCTTTCAGTGGGTAGTTCTCAGTTTGCAGTCGGCAGTCTTCAATGGGCAGTTTGCAGTATTCAGTTGGTAGTTGGCAATATTTAGTTTTCAAAGGGATAATTTCATGTTAGTGAAAAAAGAAACATTGACGAAGTCAATGTTTCAAGATTTGATGAGTTAAGCTTAAGTTCACTTAAGCTTGTGCGTCAGCAAATTTTTAATTTGCGTAAAGACTTCACCTCAGCCTTAGCCTCAGCCTTCGCCTTATTTAATAACTTTACCCATCTAATCATTGTTACCATCAAATGGCATTAGCAAAAAACAAATGGAACCTCGGGGAGAAGAAAAAACTCCAGGAGGGTCCGCATAAAGAAAGAGCAGTACTGATCGGCGTTGTACAGCCGCCCCATACTGAAGAAAAGGTACTGGAGTATTTGGATGAACTTGAGTTTCTCGCCCAGACTGCAGGGGCAGATACAGTTAAGCGCTTTATCCAGAAAATGGCAAAGCCGGATTCGAAGACATTTATCGGCAGCGGAAAGGTGCAAGAAATCGGGAAGTACATCGAAGAACATGAAATCGATCTCGCGATCTTTGATGATGACCTGACCGGTAAGCAAACCAACATCCTGGAAGAGGAATGGAAGGTGAAGATCGTGGATCGCACCAGCCTCATCCTTGATATATTTGCAGCACGCGCGCAAACAGCACAGGCACGCACACAAGTCGAATTGGCGCAACTACAATATTTGTTGCCTCGTCTACGAGGTCTGTGGTCTCACCTTGAAAGACAACGTGGGGGTATCGGTATGCGCGGACCGGGTGAGCAGGAGATCGAGACTGACCGTCGTATCGTACGCGATAAGATCTCGCTACTGAAAAAGAAACTGGAGAAGATAGATCAGCAAAGTATCACCCAACGCAAGGGCAGGGGAGAGCTCATCCGCGTTTCATTGATCGGGTATACCAACGTGGGTAAATCTACATTGATGAATGTGTTGAGTAAGAGCGAAGTTTTTGTAGAAAACAAATTATTTGCCACGCTTGATACCACAGTTCGCAAGATTGTATTTGGCACCATGCCTTTTTTACTCAGTGATACAGTAGGATTTATTCGTAAACTTCCTCACCATCTGGTAGAGAGTTTTAAATCTACATTGGATGAAGTTCATGAGGCGGATATCCTTTTGCATGTCGTCGACATATCGCATCCGCAATATGAGGATCACATCAGTGCGGTCAATCAAACACTGCTGGAGATCAAGGTAGAGCAGAAGCAAACGATCATGGTGCTCAACAAAATAGATCAGTATCGTAAACTGAATTATGATGATTTCCTCGAAGCTGATATCAAGCTGCAGATCGAAGAAGAAATCCAGGACCGGTTGCGAAACGAATTTAGTGTGGAGACTATCATGATCTCTGCAGTGACTGGAGAAAATATTGATAAATTGCGGGAGATGCTCACGACCAGTATCAATGATGCATACGCCGTGAGGTATCCTTATCGTCCAAAAGAGTGGTAAAGTAGAACAGTATGAAACATTCCTATACACCCGATGGGGTGTTGCTGCAGAAATATGCAGATCTCCTTTTACATTATTGTCTACAGATCAAGGAAGGACAGCGGTTGTTTGTCTCCAGTACATTCCTCGCCGAGCCTTTGTTGCTGGAGATCCATCGTGAAGCTACTAAGTCCGGCGTGGCGGTTGAGTATGACCTGAGCTTTCGAGACAAAGCCTTTGTCTATTGGCTGGAAGCTAAAGGGCCAGTGTTGGATATGGAATCAGCGCTTCATCTGTATGCCATGGAGCATTTTGATGCATACCTCGCGATACGAGCGCCCTATGACCTGCATGAAGATCTGCCTGCTACACCTGAGCAAAAGAAAAGAAGAGCGGCAGCGGGTGCTAAGGCCAATCAGTTTTATTTTTCCCGGACAGCGGATAAGAGTCTGGTGCGCAGCCTTTGTCAGTATCCTACAGAGGTATCTGCGGCTGCAGCGGGCATGACACTGGAGGAGTATGCTCAATTTGTTTTTTCTGCATGTCGTCTTGATGAGGATGATCCTGTTGCCGCATGGCTTGAAGTGCGGAAGACCCAGCAGCAATATGTGGACTATCTGAACACTTGTGATCAGATCAATTATAAAAATGAAAAAACCGATATCCGCTTCTCTGTCAAAGACAGAATATGGATCAACAGTGATGGTCGCGCCAACATGCCGTCAGGTGAAGTCTTTACCGGGCCGATCGAGGATAGTGTGGAAGGCGTAGTGCATTTTGATTTTCCATCCGTATACAGTGGGCATGATGTACGAGGCATTACACTAACAGTTGAAAAGGGTCGGGTGGTGAAATGGGAAGCTGAAGAAGGGCAGCAAGTGCTTGACCAGGTCTTTGCTATCGAAGGCTCCCGTTATTTTGGCGAAGTGGCTATCGGTACAAACTACAGGATACAACGTGCCACCAGGAATATTCTCTTTGATGAAAAAATCGGTGGCAGCATCCACATGGCTGTCGGACAATCTTATCTGCAGACCGGTGGGAAAAATCAATCCTCCGTGCATTGGGATATGATTTCCAATATGAAGAATGGGGGGGAGATTATTGCGGATGGTAAGGTGATTTACAGGGATGGGTATTTTTTGGATGAAGTGGTTAGTGGTTAAGTGTTTAAATGTTTAAAGAGTTGGCTTAGAAGGTTAGTGGGTTAGGAGGTTAGTGGTTTAGAAGGTTAGGGCGTTAAAATTTAACTTTTACTGATTGCTGAATACCGATTATTAAATGCCGAATAACGAATAGCGAATATCGAAGTAGAACTAAAAAGTAGAAGTAAAAAGTAGAGGCATTGATAATTACTGACGCCTCACGCCTGACGCCTCACGATCACTAAACACTGATTACCGAATACCGAATATCGAAGTAGAAATAAGAAGTAGAAGTAGAAGTGCACTGTTGCTTACTTCGAATACCTCCCACCGAACACCGAACACCTCATACCAATTGCTTCTAATTCACTAATCTCCTAACCTCCTAAGCCCCTAAGCATCTAACCTCCTAAGCATATAACCTTATAACCTCTTTTTTCCACAAACTGGCCCTCATTTCCTTTAGGCATTGTATTTTGGTCGCCTTTTAGTCATGGCAGGGTCTTTGCAGGCCCACCAGCATAAATCAGACAAAATGAGTACCGACAAGAACGCTAAGAAAGAAGTGAATATCGACCTGGAGATCGCCCAGGCTGCTGCCATCAGGCATATCCGTGAGATCGCCGCTACAGTGAATATCCCGGAGGATGACCTTGAATACTACGGAAAGTACAAGGCTAAGCTCCCACTCACCCTGATCAATGAAGACAAAGTCAGCAAAAGCAACCTGGTCCTGGTGACGGCCATCAGCCCGACCCCTGCCGGTGAAGGGAAGACGACCGTCTCTATAGGCTTGTGTGATGGGTTGAATAAGATCGGCAAGAAAGCCGCTGTGGCATTGCGCGAACCTTCCCTGGGGCCGGTTTTTGGCATTAAAGGAGGAGCAGCAGGTGGAGGATACTCCCAGGTCATCCCGATGGTGGATATCAACCTTCACTTTACAGGTGATTTCTCTGCGATTGAGAAGGCAAATAACCTGCTGGCGGCCCTGATTGACAATAAGATCCAACTCAAGAACCAGGAGCTCGATATCGACCCACGCACTGTGGTATGGAAAAGGGTGATGGACATGAACGACCGCGCTCTGCGTCATATCATCATCGGCGTGGGTGGCAGTGGTAATGGGATCATGCGTGAGGATGGGTTTAACATCACCGCAGCATCAGAAGTCATGGCCATCATCTGCTTGTCAAAAGACTTTGAAGATCTTAAAAACAGACTGGGCAATATTTTCATAGGCTACACATTTGATAAGAAACCGGTATATGCAAGAGATCTCAATGCGCAAGGAGCGATGGCTATGTTGCTGAAGGATGCTATCAAGCCTAACCTCGTTCAAACACTCGAAGGGAATCCTGCTATCATTCATGGTGGACCATTTGCAAATATTGCTCAGGGTACCAATTCAATCATCGCTTCGAAGACAGCGATGTCGCTTTGCGAATATGTAGTGACAGAGGCAGGCTTTGGTGCGGAC
>JANNSS010000164.1:0-2928 GCA_031402955.1 Saprospiraceae bacterium | reverse complement strand
CTTGGCATTCAGCTGGACTCTCTGGCAGATATGGTTACGTTTGGTGTTTTACCCGCTATGATGATTTTTTATTGTGGGGCACGGTATGGAGGTGGTACGCCCGGGCAGGAAATGATTGCCATATTCGCTTCGTTGTCAGCGGTTTCAGCAGGATTGAGATTAGGGAGGTTCAATATAGATGTGCGTCCAAGGGAATATTTTTGGGGTCTTGCTACTCCTGCCGGAGGAATCCTTGTAGCCGGATGGTTGTGGGCCCAGCATACAGGTCGTGATTACGGATTTGGCGTGGCTGATATGCCCTGGCTTGGCGTTGTAGTGCCTGTTTTCCTGATGATAGCTTACCAGATTCCTCTTAAACTTCCTGGATTGAAGTCTCCTAAGGCAGGGATTATCACGGCTGTTGCTCTTGCAGTACTTACCCTGGTTGGCTTGATCACCCTGGGGCCGATTGCGGTGCCGGCGGGTATTGTGGGGTATGTGTTAATAGGTATACTCAATTTGGTACTTCGCTGGTACTAGGATTCCTTTCGTTTCGGCTACCTCAGCGACCTGGAATTATACATTGGTCTTTCCTAATTTGCCCGGTTCCTGAGCTTGTCGAAGGGAATAAAAAAGCATCTTCCCCTCACGCGCCGCCTCTTCGCGAGCGAAGAGGGCGGCGCGTGGGAGAGGGCTTCACTGTATCCCTTTCGACAGGCTCAGGGACCAAGGTATTATCATCAGGTCCTTTCAGCTACGATCGTTTCGGCTACACTCAACGACCGGTTAATTCTCCCTTTTTTCGTTTCGGCTACACTCAACGACGGGGAATTCTCGCTCTTTTCGTTTCGGCTAACGCTCAACGACCGAGGAATTTCACTGGAAACTATTACTAGAAATTTTGGTGTCGATCGTTTCGGCTACGCTCAACGACCGGATAATTCTCCCTTTTTTCGTTTCGGCTACACTCAACGACCGGAGAATTTGGTCGTTGAGCGTCAGCCGAAACGACCCTCACGGATTCCTTACCTAAAAAACTCCGGTCGTTGAGCGTAGTCGAAACGAACGTTTAGATTATTACCTTTGCACTATGAAATTCAAAGCTGAAATCAACGTCATGCCACACAAAGAATTGCTCGATCCACAGGGCAAGACGGTGGCACGCAATATGGATCATGTGGGCATTACCGGCGTTCAGGATGTACGGATCGGAAAGCGGATTGAAATCGCTCTCGAGGCTGCAGACGAAAACGCAGCCCGTGCATTGGTCGATCAGGCCTGTCAGAAATTCCTGGCAAATATGATCATGGAAAACTATTCCTTCGAGATCAAGGCAGTCTAACTGTGCTCTATATCGTCCCCACCCCTATCGGAAACCTGGGTGACATCACACACAGGGCACAAGAGGTGCTTTCGACAGTTGATCTGATCCTGGCAGAAGACACGCGTGTCACTCAACGACTGCTATCTAAATATGAAATTCATACTCCCCTCCGGCCTTACCATGCACATAATGAACATCAGACTACGGCTAATGTCATTCAGTTATTGACAGAAGGAAAAACAATTGCTCTTGTTTCGGATGCAGGTACACCAGGCATTTCCGATCCGGGATTTATGTTGGTGAGGGCATGCAGGGAAGCTGAACAGGAAGTGGTGGTGCTACCTGGACCTACCGCCTTTGTGCCCGCGCTGGTCGGGTCCGGATTCCCCTGTGACCGTTTTTTCTTTGAAGGTTTTCTGCCGCACAAAAAAGGGAGACAGACCCGCTGGAAATATCTGGCCACCATACAGTACACACTTGTGTTGTATGAATCCCCGTACAGGCTTATCAAATGCCTGGAAGAAATCAAAACATTTATTGGCGAGGTACGTAAGGTCTGTGTGGTCAGGGAGATCTCAAAGATCCATGAACAATACCATTTTGGATCGGCCAGTGATTTAAGTGCCTGGTTTGAAAAACATCCTGAAAAAGTCAAGGGAGAGATGGTGGTGCTTATTTCTGCCGAAGGGTCTGGCAAACACCTCCATGAAGAGAACCAGGACGAATAATCGTCTAAGGATACATATATCAAAAATCTATTATATATTCGCAGAAAATTTCCTCTGCGATATGAAACTATCCAATTTTCTTTCATCAGCGCTTTTCTTCATACTACTGGCCTGCTCAAGCGAAGCCGATAACTTCTCCGGTGTATGGCAGTCTGTCAATGATCATTCCAAACAGATCATTTTCACCCGTTCCGGCAAAACCTACTCATTTGAAACCAGAAATATAAAAAGCGCTCTCCAGGGAATACCGGGCACCTATAATGCAAAGGAACACGCGCTGGAATTTGATAATGGAAAAGGCGATACTATCCAGTTAGTCTACAATGCTTCCGTAAAACATATCGTTGGTCTTGATGACGAGTTTGAAAAAGCTACAACTGCTGTCGCGGAAAAAGAAGAAAATACAGACACCACGGAAACAGCCAAAGCAGAAACAAAATCAGCAGATGCTGAACCTTTGGCACCCTCCACCAACTGCGATAAAGGTGATGTGCTGGTCATCAGTGGCAATAATGTCAGGGTGCGCAATGAACCGGATGTGACTAAACAAAACATACTATTCCAGGTGCATAAGGGCTATGAGGTCATCCATCTTGACGACAAGAATGTGGACGGCCAGAAATGGTATAAGGTATGTTACGATGGCAACATCGGTTGGGTCAGCGGGCAATATGCTGCAAAGAAATAATGTATTAGAAATGCAGTGCGCGTTTTTCGGTAGCATCTAAAGCAGCTTCCTTGATCGCTTCCGAGTAAGTAGGATGAGGATGAGATATCCTCGCCATATCCTCCGCAGATGCTCTGAATTCCATCAGCGCCACGCCTTCCATGATGAGATCAGCTGCACGTGCGGCAAACATGTGAACGCCAAGGATTTCGTCTGTGGCTTTATGTGCA
>JANNSS010000163.1:0-11557 GCA_031402955.1 Saprospiraceae bacterium | reverse complement strand
AACAACCCATCCAACTGTGGTGATCAATACGCCCCAAACCATTTTTTCATGTGACGCCATTGGTCCATCATAAATAATTTCAAAATAGATAGCAACACAAAAACTGATCAACATGCCTGAAATCTCTGACCACGCATTGATCCTGTACCAAAACCAACGAAGAATAAAAATGAGTCCCGTACCCGCTCCGATCTGCAGCAGGATATTAAAAGCCTGCAGTGCACTGGTGAGTTGAGTGGCAACAAGAGACGCGATGATCATCAGTCCGAGTGTTGTCCACCTGGCAATATTGACGAGCTTCTTATCTCCTGCATTTGGATTAATAAATCGGCCATAGAAATCATTGATGATGTAGGATGACCCCCAATTGAGGTGTGTCGAAATCGTGGACATAAAGGCAGCAATCAATGCTGCAACCACCAATCCTAATAAGCCGGTTGGAAGAAAAGAAATCATTGCAGGAAAAGCAAGGTCATCCTTGATGATGGAAGGATCAACATGCGGAAATGCCTTGGCTATGTCAGCAGTAGTCGGAAAAATAATCATCGAACACAAGGCTATAATAATCCATGGCCAGGGACGTAAAGCATAATGGGTGACATTAAAGAGAAGGGTAGCACCCATAGCATGCCGTTCGTTCTTTGCAGCAAGCATCCGTTGTGCTATATAACCTCCACCACCAGGTTCCGCTCCGGGATACCAACTACTCCACCATTGCACAGCAAGGGGAATCAGGAAAATAGGAATCCAGGATGCTGAGTCACTCCAATCAGGAAAGACAGACATTGCTCCCTGAACTTCAGGTTTAGAAAGGAGAACATTCAATCCACCGATCTCAGGAAGATTAACGATAAATATAGCTGCAGCAACCATCCCAGCCATCGCCAGCACAAATTGAAAAAAATCAGTAAAGAGTACACCCTTAAAACCGCCAACCATCGTATACGCCACTGTAATGACACTAGAGATCAGCAGCGTTTGCCATGGTTCTAATCCAAGAAGAACATTTCCAATTTTTATAGCAGCCAGGCAGACAGTAGCCATGATCATGACATTGAAAAACAAGCCGAGATAGATAGCCCTGAAACCACGTAAGAAGGAAGCAGGTTTTCCTCCATACCTCATCTCATAAAACTCCAGGTCTGTCAGAATGCCTGTTCGTCGCCAAAGCTTTGCATAGACAAATACAGTCATCATACCGGTCAACAGGAATGCCCACCATACCCAGTTTCCACCAACCCCGTTATTCCGGACGATGTCGGTTACAAGGTTTGGTGTATCTGCTGAAAAGGTTGTCGCTACCATCGACACCCCCAGCAACCACCATGGCATATTCCTTCCACTCAAAAAGAATTCAGCAACACTGCTCCCGGATTTCCGGGCTACCATCACACCAATCAGAAGCGATACTATAAAGTATGCAGCTATAATCCCCCAATCAAGTCCCTGTAAAGCCATAAGTTGAATTGTATAGTTGTTTTCGAATGCCAAAAGATCGACATTTTTTTCATAGTTGGCGGCGAGAACGCCAGCCAGCGGCATTTTAGCCGTTGCAGGAGTTTGCTCCTGCGACCATGAGAATTCCTTTCCACCTTCACCTCCTAACCTCCTCACCTTCTAACCCCACTTTTCACTCTTCACTTTTCACTCTTCACTTTTTTCCAGCTCCTTGCCACCTTTTCACTCTTCACTCTTCACTTTTCACTTTCTCTGTACCTTTGCACCATGTTTACGATTAACTACAAATTAAAATTCGCCATTATTGGCATCGGTATCCTCGGTGGCCTTGCCTTGATGTTCACCGCCGGATTCTGGTATGGTTTCCCTTTTCTGCTGATAGGGTTAGGATTTCTGGTCTCATACATACTGCTAGGCACGGTGCAGTCAGCTGCCGTTTTACTGGAGAAAACACAATTTGCTGCGGCTGAAGAAAGGCTCAGGTGGACGTTTAAGCCCAATTGGCTTTATGTGACCAACCGTGCTTTCTATTACATCATGAAGGGTAGTATTGCAGCCAATCTCAACCGACCGGATGAGGCGGAAGGATACTTCGAAAAGGCTAAAGATCTCAAGCTTCCTTCAGACAATGAACGCGCTCTTGTTTACCTCCAGCTCGCCAATATCAAGGCAAATCAGGGAAAATGGACCCAGGCAAAGAATTATTTCCACCAGATCAAGAAATTCAATGTTTCAGAAGGAATGCTCAAGGATCAGATCAAGCAATTCGATAAAGCGCTCAACCAGAGCGGTAATATGGTCCACATGAGGAGCGGACAGGCCATGCAGCCGGGTGGAAAGCGCAGAAGACCTAAAATGCGCTAAAAGATAAGTTTTTTATGATTCCCACAGCGTGGGAATCATAAAAAACTTATCTTTGCGCTCCATTTTAATAAAAAAGTTCTTTGGGAGATGGATGCATTGGCACCGTTCCGGATACCGGCAGCAATACTTAAGGCTGATGAGGCTTCCTACGAATGGAAGCTTGGACCTGATTTCCTCGCCATTTTTGATGAGGAGCATGAAGGTATCACCGGCCATTTTGAAGTTCACATGGAACTTCATCGGGAAGGCGGATTGACAACTCTGGAATTTAATGTTCAGGGCATAGTTGATACGACCTGTGACCGCTGTATGGTTTCGATTAACATGCCTGTTGAGTCTGATTATCAGATGGTTGTCAAGCATGGCGACCCGGCAGACAGCACTGACGAAGTGCTGTTTATCGATTCTGATTCATCAGATCTGAACGTCGGACAGCACATTTATGATTTTATCCTGCTTTCTGTTCCCATCAGCCACCGCATCCCGGATTGTGATCGTATGGAAAACTCACCTTGTGATACTTCCATTCTGTCCTATCTCTCTCAAAACCAGGTCGATGAAATGCCCAAAGGAGACAAAAGTGATTCTCCCTGGGACGACCTCAAAAAACAAATTGATAATTAAAAGCTCAGTGGAAGAGATATCCGAAAATGATAGATATTTGACTGAAAGTAAATACATTATATATTAAAAAATAGCTAATAGCTGATAGCTGATAGCTTAAAACCGATTAACAATGGCACATCCTAAGAGTCGTATGTCAAAACAGCGCAAACACAAGCGCCGTACACATTATAAAGCTACTGCACCTCACGTTGCGATCTGCGCTGAGACCGGCGAACCACATGTTTGGCACAAGGCATATGAGCATAACGGACACCTTTTTTACAAGGGTCAGATGCTCGTGAAGACACCGGGGCTGGAAGACTAATCCAGTCAAATAGCATGATACACTTGCTGAGGCTCCCCGGTCAACTATGATCAGGGAGCCTTCGCTGTTTTAGCTAAACTCATTTTTTATACCCATCGAATCCCGTTTTTGAAATGAAAAAAGCCATTCTTACTTCAAACGCTCCTGCAGCTATCGGACCCTATAGCCAGGCCATCCAGGTAGGTGACACCATCTACATTTCCGGCCAGATAGCGATTGATCCTTCAACCGGTAACCTGATGACCACCTCCATTGAGGAGGAAACTCACCAGGTCCTGAAAAATGTAGGGGCCATCCTCGAGGCAGCCGGACTGACCTACCAGAACGTTGTCAGTTGTTCTGTCTTTATCAAGGACATGGAATTGTTTGCCAGGATAAATGCTGTATACACGACCTATTTTGGGGCAGGAATTCCTCCTGCCAGAGCTTTGGTTCAGGTATCTGACCTTCCGAAACATGTCAATATTGAAATTTCCGCAATAGCCCACATATAAAGCTGACCCATGATGACTATTTCTTCAGGTTCCAAAAGAAAGCAGGTTCTTTCCGGTATGCAGCCAACAGGTACGCTGCACCTTGGTAGATATTTTGGGGCTATCCAAAACTGGGTCAACCTGCAGGAATCCTACGATTGCATCTACAGCATCGTAGACTATCATGCGATGACCATGCCTTTTGACCCTCGTAGGTTACGTGAGCAGGTCTGGGAACTTGTATTTGATATCATTGCTGTTGGTGTAAAACCGGAGAATATTTTTATCCAATCGATGATCCCAGAGCATACTGAACTCTCCTGGATATTCAATTGTGTCAGTTCTTACGGAGAAGTTTCCCGCATGACACAATTCAAGGATAAGAGTCAGCAGATTAATGATAAGGACAAAGACGCCTTTATCTCCACCGGGTTATTTACCTATCCCGTTCTCCAGGCAGCCGATATTTTGATTTACAGAGCTGACTATGTTCCAGTTGGAAAGGACCAGGACCAGCACCTCGAGTTGACCAGAAATATTGCTAACCGGTTCAATCAACTGGTTGGTAAAGAGTATTTCGTTTTACCCGAAACGCTATACACTGACTTGCCAAAGGTGCTCTCCACAGCAGATCCATCAAAGAAAATGAGCGCATCTCTCGGACCGAAACATCACATCAGTGTCTTTTCAGATGCAGATGTGATTCGCAAACAAATTAAAAGCGCGGTAACGGACTCGGGAGATACTCCTCCAGGTCAGATCAGTCCAGGTGTTCAGAATCTTCTGGACATGCTCAGGGCTTCAGGAGGCCATCCCGAAATGGATTCATTTCGTGAGCACGCCATTTCAGGCACCCTCCAATATGGTCGCCTCAAGGATTCCGTTGCTGACGTGATCATCGCTATGACGAATACTTTTATACAAAAGCGTCAGGAAATAGCTTCCGATAAAGCCAAGTACCAGGAAAGTGTTGCAGCTTCTTCCCAGGTGATCCGCAAGAGAGCCCAGCAAACCGTCCGCGAAGTAAAGGACCTCATCGGCCTCATGAACGTCCCTTACTAAATATTTCTCTCACGCTCTTACGCTCTCACGCTCTCACTCTATCACGTTCTCACTCTCTTACTCTCTCACACATGAAGATCATCTGCGTCGGTCGAAATTACGTAGCCCATGCGGCTGAACTTGGAAACGAAGTCCCGGATTCTCCCATGCTGTTTATGAAGCCTCACACGGCATTATTGATTGATAACCGGCCATTGTACTATCCTGACTTCACCAACGATCTGCATTACGAAGCCGAGCTGGTTTTAAAGATTTGTAAGAATGGCAGGCATATTCAAGCTGAATTTGCTGATTCCTATTATCAACTGATTGGTTTTGGCATCGATTTTACAGCAAGGGACCTGCAGCAGAAATGCAAAGAGAAGGGCCACCCCTGGGAGATTGCCAAAGCATGGGACAACAGCGCAGCCTTGAGCCCTACTTTTATTGATGTGAGCACCTTGCCAGACCGTACTTCAATTAAATTTGAAATGACCCTCAATGGAGAGGTTGTCCAGCAAGGAGACAGTTCCCTGATGATCTATTCTTTTAATGACATTATCTGCTATGCTTCAAGATTTTTCAAACTCCAAACAGGTGATTATATCTACACGGGAACTCCTGCCGGTGTAGGGCCTGTCAAGCGCGGCGATATCCTGGTCGGAAGCATCGAAGGCCAGAAGATGCTCGAATGCGAGATTAAATAGGAAGTCAATGCCTACTTTGCCC
This sequence comes from Saprospiraceae bacterium, assembly GCA_031402955.1. Lineage (GTDB taxonomy): Bacteria > Bacteroidota > Bacteroidia > Chitinophagales > Saprospiraceae > Opimibacter. The sequence continues at coordinate 6,061 of JANNSS010000163.1, read as the reverse complement.
CTAAATCCCCTAAAGGGGACTTATATTTCGTTTTAAAAAAAGCCAAGTTGAGCTTAAGTTGACTTAAGCTCGCGTACGTCAAATCAAAGAAGTCATAGGTTTGGTAACGGTCTGTGCAGTCGTTTTCAGCGACAGGTAGAAAATCATGTTTCCTGGCTTAGAATTCTCCAAATTAACTTCTCGCGCACTTCCCTTGCTCCTTTCCTCCCTAAAGGCCACTTTGACCCCTTTGTCCTTAGCCTCAGCCTTAGCCTCAGCCTTATCCTTTCCCCTTTATCATTTATCCATGATATAAATTCCTATTTTTGCGCCTCCAATTGAAGGGTAGAGTATATAAAACCCTCAGCCGGATAGACATTTTTGACAATATTCACATTAAATATTTCCTTTCATGCCTTATTTATTTACCTCTGAATCAGTCTCTGAAGGTCATCCGGACAAGATAGCTGATCAGATCTCAGACGCCCTGGTAGATCATTTTTTAGCCTTTGACCCCCAATCCAAAGTTGCCTGCGAAACACTGGTGACAACAGGCCAGGTCGTTTTGGCTGGTGAAGTAAAATCAAGGACATACCTCGATCTTCATAAAATAGCCCGGGATGTGATCAACCGGATTGGATACAACAAGAGTGAATACATGTTTGACGGCAATTCATGTGGGATATTCTCCTCTATCCATGAGCAGTCAACAGACATCAATCAAGGGGTTGATAAGCAAAAAAAGGAAGAGCAGGGGGCAGGTGACCAGGGCATGATGTTTGGATATGCCACCAACGAAACTGACAACTATATGCCTTTGGCGCTGGATCTGGCTCACCGGATTCTGATCGAATTGTCTGCCATTCGTAAGGAAGGGAGATTGATGAATTATCTCCGGCCTGATGCCAAATCACAAGTGACCATTGAATACAGCGATGACAACAAACCTATCCGGATTGATACGATCGTCGTGAGTACGCAGCATGATGAATTTGTGCTTCCAAAAAATGGTAGCGAGGTTGAAAAAGTAAAGGCTCAGAAAGCAATGCAGACCCAGATATCCAGCGATATCATCAGTATTGTGCTGCCAAGAGTCCAGAAGAAACTCAAGGCATCGCTTAAGAAATTATTCACTGATCATATCAAATACCACATTAACCCAACTGGCAATTTTGTGATTGGAGGACCACATGGTGATACCGGACTGACCGGACGTAAGATTATCGTTGATACGTACGGTGGTAAAGGCGCCCATGGTGGTGGAGCATTTTCAGGTAAAGACCCAAGCAAGGTGGACAGATCAGCCGCCTATGCCACTCGCCATATTGCTAAGAATCTTGTTGCGGCAGGCGTTTGTGATGAAATTCTGGTGCAGGTATCTTATGCAATCGGTGTGGCAGAACCAACCAACATTTATGTCAATACGTATGGCTCTGCACATGTCGATATGCATGATGGCGAAATCGCACTACATGTGAAAGATATTTTCCCAATGAGGCCATATGATATCGAACAGCGACTTCAATTGAGAAAACCAATCTATGGTGAAACAGCTTCCTATGGTCACATGGGCAGAGTACCAGAGAAAAAGGAAAAGATTTTTACAGACGGCAGCGGTAAGCAAAAGAAAATAAAAATCGAAACCTTTACCTGGGAAAAACTGGATAAAGTAAAAGAAGTCAAGAAAGTTTTTAATCTTAAATAAACATCGCCTGATCCGTTTTGTTTATGAGAATCAGGTAGCTTAAAATAGCCAATACTTATGTCAAACAATGGAGTCAAAGCCGGATTCTCACAACGGCACATCGGCACGACCGATCCTACTGAGCTGAAGGAAATGCTCGCTGTCCTCAAGGCAGACAGTCTTGACCAACTGATCAACGAAACCATTCCTCACCCTATACGACTCCGGAGAAAACTCAATATACCGGATGCTATGTCTGAGCAGGAATACCTCCGGCACATTCAAGGTATTGGTTCGATGAACAAAGTATTCAAGTCCTATATCGGACTAGGATACTATGGCACACATACGCCATCCGTTATCCGTAGAAATATATTTGAAAACCCGGGATGGTACACCCAATACACACCATACCAGGCGGAAATTTCTCAAGGCCGTCTGGAGGCATTGCTCAATTTCCAGACCATGGTGAGTGACCTCACAGGCATGCCGATTGCGAATGCTTCGTTACTTGATGAGGGCACTGCAGCAGCTGAAGCGATGACTATGTTGTATAACCTTTCTTCTAAAAAGGTTAAAGGCGGCGCAGATCATGCAACTCATTTTTTTGTTGATCAACATATATTTCCACAGACACTTGCCGTATTACAGTCACGAGCTGAGCCGATCGGCATCCAGTTAGTCTCAGGTGATTGGACCTCATGGAATGGAGGAGAAGATTTTTTTGGAGCCTTACTTCAGTATCCTGATGGCACCGGCTCAGTCAATGATTACCGTGAAAAAGTAAATCAATGGCAGGCAGAAGGCATTAAAGTTGCTGTAGTCAGTGACCTGATGGCCCTTACCCTCTTAACGCCTCCCGGACATTGGGGAGCAGATGTTGTCGTAGGTAATACGCAGCGTTTTGGTGTGCCCATTGGTTTCGGTGGCCCACATGCAGCTTTCTTCGCCACCAAAGAAGAGAATAAGCGTAGTATTCCAGGTCGTATCATCGGTGTTTCTGTTGACCGCAAAGGGAATCGTGCGTTACGCATGGCACTCCAGACCCGCGAGCAACATATCAAACGTGAAAAGGCAACTTCAAATATTTGTACGGCACAAGCACTTCTTGCGATCATGGCAGGTATGTATGCAGTATATCACGGGCCTGAAAATCTGAAGTCAATTGCCATGAGTATTCATGGCAAGACAGCAGCCTTGCATCAACATCTTCAGAACCTCGGGTTCACACCTGTATCAAGTTCTTTTTTTGATACACTGACTGTCCGTTTTTCAGCAGACCAGATCAAAGCGATAAGGGCAGAGGCAGAAAAATCCAAAATCAATTTTTATTACACCGCTCAGGATGTCCGGATCAGCCTCGATGAGACTACTTCAAATGAAGATCTTACCGCTGTATGCAATGTCTTTTCTGCAGCCCTTGGCAAAAATTCTTCTACTAGTTTGAATGGGCTTAGCGCCATCATGATTCCGGATCAACTGTTTCGCAAAGATGCCTACCTGACACATCCCGTGTTCAGTATGTACAGAACGGAAACAGAAATGATGCGATATGTGAAGTCGCTTGAAAACAAAGATCTTTCTTTGATGCATGCCATGATCCCACTGGGGTCATGTACAATGAAACTGAATGCTGCTTCAGAAATGTTTCCCGTAAGTTATCCTGAATTTTCATCGCTACATCCATTTGTTCCTGCTGATCAGGCTGCAGGTTATTACAGGATTTTTGACGAACTGACTTCGTACCTGATTGATATCACCGGGATGAGTGCCTGCTCTCTCCAGCCTAACTCAGGTGCTCAAGGCGAACTCACAGGCCTGCTGACTATCAGGGCTTATCATATTGCCAATGGTCATCTTGACCGCAACATTGTCCTGATTCCTGCATCAGCACATGGCACAAATCCAGCCAGTGCAGTGATGGCAGGGATGGAAGTTGTCGTTACTAAATGTGATGATCGTGGTAATATTGATATGGATGATATGAAAGCTCATGCTGAAAAGCATGCGGCTCATTTGGCAGGTGCGATGGTGACCTATCCATCTACCTATGGTGTGTTTGAAACCACAATTAAGGAATTATGTAATCTCATTCATGAAAACGGTGGGCTTGTCTATATGGATGGTGCCAACATGAATGCTCAGGTCGGATTGACGAGTCCGGGTTCTATCGGTGCAGATGTTTGCCACCTCAACTTGCATAAAACGTTTGCCATCCCTCACGGCGGGGGAGGACCAGGTATGGGCCCGATCTGCGTGAATGAAAAGCTCGCACCATTTCTACCAGGACATCCATTTGCTCAAGTAGGAGGTGCTAAAGCTATTGATTCAGTCAATAGTGCTCCATGGGGTAGTGCTTCCATTTTGTTGATTTCCTATGGCTACATCCGTATGCTCGGTGCAGAGGGTGTGACTGCGTCAACTATACATGCGATTCTAGGTTCAAATTATATCAAGTCAAGACTCGAATCACTCTATGATATTCTCTATACCGGAGATGCGGGCCGGACTGCACATGAACTCATTATTGATCTGCGTCCATTCAAGCATGCGGGTATTTCTGCAGAAGATGTAGCCAAGCGATTGATCGATTATGGATTTCATGCGCCTACACTTTCATTCCCTGTGCCAGGGACGATTATGATCGAACCAACAGAAAGTGAATCTAAGGCTGAACTGGACTTGTTCTGTGACGCATTGATCCAAATTCACGCTGAAATCAATCAAGTTGCTTCGGGCAAATCGGCGGCGGAGAATAATGTATTATCGAATGCTCCGCATACGTTAGCAGATCTCACAGCGGATGAATGGAGTTATCCTTATTCCAGAAGTACGGCAGCATATCCATTGCCACAGCTTCGTCATCGCCATAAATTCTGGGCTTCCGTAGCGCGTGTAGACAATGCATTTGGTGATCGTAACCTCGTGTGTACTTGTCCACCCATTGAAGCTTATTCTTCAACTGAGACGGTCGAAGCGTGATAGTTGTCACCGGCGCGATTGGATTTATCGGGAGTGCTTTTGTAGGTTATCTCAACCAGCTAGGGTATACGGATATCGTCGTTGTCGATGATTTTTATCAATGGAAAAAGGAGAAAAACCTGAAGGGCAAACGAGTTCACGATTGGGTTCATCGTGATCTCTTTATCGCCTATTTTGAAAAACAAGCATCGCAGATAGATGTTGTTTTTCATCTTGGTGCAAGAACCGATACCATTAGCGAAGATGTGGCTGTATTCAATCACCTCAATCTGCAGTATTCTAAAGATATCTGGCGGATTTGTACCGCTAATGAAATTCCGCTGGTCTATGCCTCCAGTGCAGCTACCTATGGTGATGGGGCTTTCGGATTTTCAGATGATCATGCATTCGTTTCGAAGTTGAAACCTATGAATGCTTATGCCCAGTCTAAACAAGACTTTGATCAATGGGTGTTGACGCAAAAGAAAACCCCTCCGCGATGGTATGGCCTTAAATTCTTTAATGTCTATGGTCCGAATGAATACCATAAGGCGAGAATGGCCTCTGTCATCTTTCATGCCTTCCATCAAATCCGCGATACGGGCAAATTGAAACTATTCAAATCACATCGGCCTGAGTGGAAGGATGGTGGTCAAGAGCGTGATTTCATCTTTGTGAAAGATGTCCTCGAAATGGTCTGGAATGTATTTGATTTAAAACCTGCATCAGCCGTGTACAATGTTGGAACAGGCAAAGCAAGAACATTTCTGGATTTAGCTATTTCAACTTTTTCAGCCCTTGGACTTGAGCCAAATATTGAATTTATAGATACACCGATTGACCTTCGTGAGAAATATCAATATTTCACTGAAGCCGATATGTCCAAATGGATATCTGCAGGTCTTCCGCTGCCGGCAACATCACTTGAAGAGGGCGTAAAAGATTACATCCAGCATTATCTCAACCCCACCCGGTATTTGTAAGCTTAGTTCAGTGTCTCACGTTCTCACCCTCTCACGTTCTCACGCTCTCACGTTCTCACGTTCTCACGTTCTCACGTTCTCACGTTCTCACGCTCTCACGTTCTCACGTTCTCACGCTCTCACGGTTGTGGTATCATTTTTGATCTTTAAGGCCGACAGCATGTTGTACCACATATGAACGTATTGATCTACGGCCAGGTTTACAAGCCAAACCACCGGGAATGTCTATTGGACGTCCTGAAAGCCATGGAAAGGGAGGAGATTACCCCCTTTGCTATGGGTGATTATTGGGCCCAGACCGACCCCGAGATCAGCGATTATCAGGGAGTTACGATTTTTAAAGATTTCATTTCCACTCCGATAGATGTGGTTATGGCCTTCGGAGGAGACGGAACTGTACTCGGGGCTATAGCCCTCGTCAATGAGCTTCAGATTCCTGTCATGGGTATCAATC
>JANNSS010000162.1:0-18551 GCA_031402955.1 Saprospiraceae bacterium | reverse complement strand
GAGTAAAGTGATCCTGTTTTTTGATCCGGGAGTTGAGACGAGTGCAGATACCTATTATTTCGACAACCTGTTGGCTTTCCCTCAGGGCGTCTGCAAAGGCGTAACACTTGATCCAAACATGATTGATGATTTTGAATGTAATCGTAACGCAACCTATGCCAATGGATGGGATAGTCTTTCCGTTGTCAATAATCCGCTTCCGAATTCTGTCAATAGTTCAGCAAAAGTTGGACGTTATGGCGATCCTTCCACAGAACAGTGGGCAACGCTGTTGCTCGACAATCAGAATCCAATTGACCTGAGTACACGGAACCAGCTTAACATCAAGATCTGGTCGCCACGCATTGTACCAATCCTGTTTAAACTGGAAGGTGGTGCATCCCCTGCAAAAGAAATCTGGGTGGATGCCAAATCTGCCGGGAACTGGGAACAATACACCATTGACTTTGTCGGTGAAGCATTATCAAGCCATCGCAAGATTGCTATCTTCTTTAATGGCGGACAAGATCCGCAGGCGGGTGATGTATATTATATAGATGACATCAACTGGGATGAGCAGGCAACATTTGTACTCGAAGATTTTGAAGGCGGGGCATTCCTTCCATGGGCACCACTTGATGATCAGACATTGCTTCATGGTACATTTGCTGTCATCAATAACCCTGATCCATCTGGTGTCAATGCTTCACCCGAAGTTGGTGAATACACAAAGGGCACTTCTGCCTTCAGCACCGTTGCTGCTGTTGCACCGGGTGTGATTGATATTTCTTTGCGCCCTCAGTACAATCTTGATGTATGGGCAACAGCTCCAGGTACAATGACGTTCCAACTGGAAAGCGTATCGCAGGGTAACAAAGAAGTAACACGTGATATCGAAACAGGTGCTGCCTGGCAGACTGTATCTTTTGACTTTACTGAATTCCAATCTGTCACCGACTGGGCTTCTCTCCGCCTGATCTTCAACCCAGGCGTTGCTGAAGAAGGAGCTGTCTTCTATTTCGATAACCTAATTCAGACTGAAAGCACTGTGGATCCATGTGAAGGTACTGTAGCTATAGGCAATATCATTGATGACTTCGAGTGCCAGCGTAACAATGTGCCTGGAGGAGGAGGCGAACACTTAACAGCGGTAGGCAATCCTCTTGTGAATGTAGCCAACAGTTCTACTTATGTAGGCTTGTACGAAGATCAACCAGGTCAGCCATGGTCAGCCCTTTGCTGGGAATTCCCTGATGGTATTGATCTGTCTGCATTTAATCAGCTTTCTTTCCAGGTGATCGGTGCCGCAGCCGTGCCCATCCTGATGAAACTGGAAGGTGGATCAAGTCCTGCATCAGAAATATGGACAGCAATTACTACACCTGGAGAATGGGAGACATTGAGTGTTGATTTCTCTAACCAGGTCGGACAAGATCACCGTCGCGTTTGTATCTTCTTCAATGGAGGCGTTGAGACCAATACATTTGATGACTATTACATCGACAATGTTCAGTTTGCGCATGCGCCCTTTACAGGTTGTATTGTCAACTACGAAGAGTCTGCATTCATTTCCGACAGCTGGAGATATTTCCCTGCGGACGACTCAGGTGCATTTGAATTGATTGACAATCCTGATCCAAGTGGTATCAATGCCAGCACTAAAGTTGGAAAGGCTACAGAGAAATCTACCAGTGGACAGCCATGGCAGGGGATGTACACAGACCTCCCAGCTCCGATTCATTTTGGAACAGACAAGATCATCAAGATGAAAGTATGGTCTCCACAAGTGGCCACGATCACGATGAAACTTGAGCGTCCACTGACACCAGGTGCCCCTGGTTCATCAGGTGACCTTACTGTTGCCAATACAAAGGCTAATGAGTGGGAGGAACTTACATGGGACTTCTCTCAGACACCGATCACCGATGATGGTGAGTATGCCCGTATCACTTTGATCTTCGATATCAACAACATACCTGCAGAAGATGTCATCTACTATTTTGATGATATCCAACTCAGCGCAGGTGGTTGCGGCCCGACCAGCCTTTTTGGCGGACCAGAAAAACCACGTGATCTGACAGTATCTCCGAATCCGGTAACCGACATATTGCGCATTGATGACCTCGGCAATGTTGCCAGGCTGGATGTCTACAATATGTATGGTCAGCGCGTTGCTACCGTATGGAGTGGATCTGCTACGACCACGACGATCGAGGTAAGCAATCTGACACAAGGCGCTTATATCCTCAATGGATATAGTGCTAAAGGTGAACTCAAAGCCATGACACGCTTTGTCAAACTTTAATCTTTACAATGATTCAAATCGGGGAGGTCTTTACCTCCCCGATTTGTTTTTTAAACGGTTCCTCCGAACCTCTTTGCTCCTTTTCCTGGTCCTGTCAGGGTGTAAGTTTGCTTCTAAAGAAGCGCAAAAGGAAGTAGTAACTGTTCCATACAGTGTTGAAGAATTACAACGACGCACGTTTGATTATTTCTGGAAACTCGCTGATAGTGTTAACTACCAGATTCCGGACAGATATCCCACCCTTACATTCTCTTCTATCGCCGCAACAGGTTTCGGCCTGACATCGTATATCGTTGGCGTAGAAAAAAAATACATCACCAGGGAAGAGGCGGCTAACCGCACCTTAAAGACCCTCCAGATCCTGTGGAACCTGCCACAAGGACTCAACGAATCCAATGTTTCAGGGTATAAGGGATTTTTCTATCACTTTCTGACCCTTGACAAAGCAACCCGATTCAAGAATGTTGAATTGTCATCCATTGACACTGGGTTGCTGATGGCTGGTATACTATCCGTCATGTCTTATTTTGATGGAGACCATGAAACAGAGAGAGCCATTCGCGAAGCTGCAGATTATCTGTACAGACGGGTAGAGTGGGATTGGATGATGAATGGCAAAGAAAAGATGGCGATGGGCTTTCATCCCTCCCCTACGGCCGCTTCAAGTTCGGATACGTCCGGCATAGAGGGTGTGTTTATTCCGGCCCAATGGAATGGATATAATGAAGCGATGATCCTGCTTGTCATGGCGATGGGATCACCTACTTATCCAATTGACTCCACAGCGTGGACATCATGGTGCTCCACATATCCATGGGATACATTTTATAGCCAGGAGAATGTGCAGTTTGATCCGTTGTTTGGGCACCAGTATAGTCATATCTGGATTGATTTCAGAGGCATACAGGATCCGTACATGAAAGCTAAGGGCATCGATTATTTTGAAAACAGCCGCAGAGCCACCATTTCAAATCGTAATTATTGCATCGCCAATCCACTGGGTGCAAGGGGATATAGTAAATATTGCTGGGGCCTCACAGCTTGTGACGGTCCTGCCAGCACCAAGATGAAAGTCGATGGAAAACAATGGACCTTTTATGATTACAGGGCCAGAGGTGCCGCCAGCATCCAGACGGTTGATGATGGTACGATCGCGCCTACTGCTGCAGGAGGATCATATCCTTATGAACCTGAGATATGTGACAGCACATTAAGCTATATGTGGAATACCTACTATCAGGATCTGGTAGGTGAGTATGGCTTTAAAGATGCTTTCAACCTCTCGTATGTTACTGATGAAACACCGAATGGTTGGTTTGATATCGATTACCTGGGCATCGACCAGGGCCCTATACTCCTCATGATCGAAAACCATCAATCCGAACTGATATGGAATGTGATGAAGAAGAATCCGCATATCATCGCAGGGTTGAAGAAAGCGGGGTTTGAAGGCGGATGGTTAAAGGAAGTGAAGAGTGAAGAGTGAAGAGTGAAAAGTGAAAAGTGAAGAGTGAAGAGTGAGCGGTGAGCAACGAGAAACCTGAGTCAAAACGTTGCGGCTTTGTGTCGTTGCGCGAGATTTTTTTTGTGAGCTGTGAGCTGTGAGTTGTGAGTGTTGCTTGTACTGAGCGGAGTCGAAGTATGAGGAAAATGGAAAAGCGAATTTAGTTCATCAAGATGTCAAATAACGAATCAACCCATCAACTTATCAACCTATCAACCCATAAACCCTAATCAACTAATAAACAGATAAACGAAAAAACATGATCATGAGAATTTGGCCGGTGCTGGCATGTTTACTTTTCATCAATAGTTGTAAAACAACTGCTCCGGCAGGTGGCAAAAAAACAACGGATCAATATTCTTCGCAGGTGGACAGCGTGCTTGCACTGATGACCCTCGACGAGAAGATAGGGCAGATGAGCATCTTCACTACTGATTGGGGTTCTACGGGGCCTACCATCAGGCCGGGGTATGAAGATGATATCCGTAAAGGAAACTGTGGCGCTTTGTTTAATAGCCACACGGTCGCGTTCACGCGCAAGCTTCAAGAGATCGCTGTCAACGAAAGCAGATTGGGCATCCCACTCTTATTCGGGTATGATGTGATCCATGGCTACAAGACGATTTTTCCAATACCATTGGCTGAGTCCTGCAGCTGGGATCTGGCTGCGATGGAGCAATCAGCTTCTATTGCGGCAGCTGAGGCTGCAGCAGCGGGACTGCATTGGACCTTTGCACCAATGGTCGATGTCTCACGCGAGCCTCGTTGGGGACGTGTGTTGGAAGGCGCCGGTGAAGATCCATATCTGGGCTCACTCATCGCCCGTGCCCGGGTGCATGGATTTCAGGGAGACCATTTTAATGGCACAGACAAGGTACTGGCATGCGTCAAACATTTTGCAGGCTATGGCGCTCCGATGGCTGGCCGTGAATATAATACTGTCGATATGAGCATGCGGATGTTTAGGGACATCTACTTGCCGCCATACGAGGCAGGTATTGCGGCAGGGGCCAGGACCATTATGACCTCCTTTAACGAACTCGATGGCGTCCCTTGCACTGGCAACAAGTGGCTGCTCGACGATGTACTGAGAAAAGAAAACGGGTTTACAGGATTCGTCGTGACAGACTATACCAGTATCAATGAAATGGTCAATCATGGATTTGCTACTGATGAAAAGCATGCAGGCGAGCTCGCTGCAAATGCAGGCGTCGATATGGATATGCAGGGTGGAGTATTTCAAAAGTACCTCAAGGAATCAATTGCTGCGGGCAAGGTCTCTGAAAAAATGGTGGATGAAGCAGTGCGAAGAATCCTGCGGATAAAATTTGAACTAGGGCTCTTCAAGGATCCATTTAAATATTGCAACGAAGTACGCGAAAAAGCGGTGGTCTTCTCACAAGCACATCTTGAAGCAGCAAGGGATATCGCGCGCAAATCCATCGTGCTCCTTAAAAACGAGAACAACGCTTTGCCAATCACCAAAGGCAAAAGCATAGCACTTGTAGGCCCCCTGGCAGCAGACAGAGGAAATCTGATCGGCGCATGGAGTGGTGCCGGCGAAGGGGATAAATGCGTTAGTGTATTAGATGCTTTTCAGGAGAGAGCGACAAAGGATGGCTTCAGCCTTACGCATGCCAAAGGATGTAACATTGAAGGAGACGATACTTCCGGTTTTGAAGAAGCGATTCGCATCGGGCGCGATGCTGACATGATAATCGCCATCATCGGCGAGGACAAGGGCATGAGTGGTGAGGCATCTTCAAGAGTTGACATTTCCATTCCCGGAATTCAGGAAGAATTTATAAAAGCTTTAGTGGCCACCGGAAAACCTGTGGTGGTGGTTTTGATGAATGGCCGCCCATTGACCTTTCCATGGATTGCGGAGCATGCCACCGCTATTGTGGAAGCCTGGTGGCCAGGCACACTCGGCGGGCCGGCTGTTGGTGATGTCCTTTTTGGCGATTACAATCCTTCCGCAAAGCTTACCATGACATTTCCTCGTCATTTAGGGCAAGTACCTATTTATTACAGTGCGAAAAATACTGGTCGTCCCGCTGATCCGAACATCAGGTGGAATTCTAAATATCTTGACATGCCCAATTCGCCTCAGTATCCATTTGGATTTGGTTTGAGCTACACCACTTTCGCCTATGATTCACTTAAAGTGTCCGGCAAGGAGTATTCATTTAATGACACCATTATAGCTTCAGTCAAAATCACCAATACAGGTTCCGTACAAGGTGAAGAAATCGTTCAGTTCTATGTACGTGACCTGGTCGGTAGCGTAACCAGGCCAGTCAAAGAGCTTAAGGGGTATGAGAAAATAAAACTCGGGCCGGGGGAGAGCAAAAATGTTATATTTAAGCTAACCAGTAAAGATCTTGCCTTTTATACGGCCGATATGACCTTTAAAGCTGAACCAGGTGCCTTTTGGCTGATGGTTGGGCCTGATTCGGAACGATTACAGAAAAAGGAAATCCGGCTGGTGCAGTAAATCCAGAAGATCAGATTATAATCCATGTTATTTTTTTAGGGCTTAGCTAATAACCTCATTGCTATTGAAAAATTTAATTGATTCTCAATACATTGTAATAACTGAAAATAAAATGGGGTAGTTATTAGCAACGCCCTTAACGTGTAAAAAGATCCAGATGCAAATGAAAACTTTACGAATCCTCTTCTATTCGCTGTTGTGGCTTCCTTTTACCTCTATCGCGCAGACTACGGTGACAGGATTGGTGCTTGATGCCAACTCAAACGACCCACTGATCGGTGTCACTATCCTTGAGGCACAGACAGACCATGGCACCCTCACTGACCTGGATGGCCGTTTTACTTTTGTTGTCAGCAGTGCTGATCCTACATTGATATTCAGGTATACAGGGTATTCCACGGTAGAGATAAAACTCGATGGGCGAGATCAACTCGAAGTCAAGATGGCTGAAGAAGCTACTTTATTTGACCAGATAGTCGTGGTAGGTTATGGAACCCAGAAAAAAAGCGACCTGACAGGTGCAGTGTCCTCTGTCAAAGGAAAAGATATCGCCAGGATTCCAACAGCCAATGTGGAGCAAGCACTACAAGGAAAAGTTTCCGGTGTATATGTTGCTCCTTCATCCGGTACACCAGGTGCAGGTGCAGTCATCCGCATACGTGGTACTGGAACGCTCAACAATGCAAATCCACTCTATGTCATCGACGGTATGATCACCTATGATGCGTCCAATGTCAACCCGGAGGATGTAGAAAGTATCGAAGTGCTCAAAGATGCATCAGCCGCTGCGATCTATGGTAGCCGTGGTGCCAATGGTGTTATCCTGATCACTACAAAAGGAGGAAAGACCAGAGACAAGGCGAGTATTACTGCTTCGGGATATTATGGTGTGCAGCAAGTCACCAAACAAATAGACTTGCTCAATGCTGCTGAGTTTGCATCAGCTTACAATGATTTTCGCGGGCAACAATACTTTCCGAATCCTGATTCACTTGGAGAGGGGACGAATTGGCAGGATGAAATATTCAGGAATGCACCTATTTATAATGCCTCCCTGTCCGCCAATGGAGGTTCAGAACAATATCAATTTAATTTCAGTGCCAACTATTTTTCGCAGGACGGTATTATTCAAAACTCACATTATGACCGGCTGACCTTCCGGATCAATGGCGAGTATAAGTTGAATTCGTTTATGTCCATCGGGCATAACATTTCCAATTCGAGCATCAGAGAAGACGTGGCACCTGGTGTTGTCAACACCGCCTATCGTATGCCTCCGGTGTATGCTCCAAGAGATTCAACAGGGGATTTTTCAGACCCCACTTTTTTTGGATTAGCTATTGCCAACCCTGCTGCTGATCTCTATTACAAAAGCGATAATCACAATACCGGCTCCAGATTATTTGGAAACCTCTATGCCGATATCGATTTCCTTAAAAACTTTACGTTCAGGACTAACTTCGGATTTGACAAAGGCAACCGCAATTCCAAATATTTTGAACCCAAGTTTGAAGTCAGTGCTTCACAGCTTAATAAAAATGATCGCCTGAGTGTAGGTACCAGTTCAACAAATGACTGGATATGGGAGCAGACGCTCACCTATGACCATACGTGGGATGAGCATCATATTACGGTATTGGGAGGCTATACCGCCGAAGAACGTAACAGCAGTAATCTGGGAGGCAGCCGCGAAAATTTTCCGGGCACAGCAGATGAATTGTTATATCTCTCTGCCGGAAATGATACTACACAGATGAATTATCAGGGGGCGTATGATGAAGCGATCAATTCATTGCTATTCAGAGCTAATTATACATTCAAAAATAAATATCTGCTCACCGTCAGCTTTCGCAGAGATCAGTCAAGCCGTTTTACAAAAACCAATAGGACGGGTAATTTTCCATCTGCAAGTATCGGATGGAATATGACAGATGAGTCCTTTGTGCAGGGACTTGACTTTCTGGATCGGTTAAAAGTAAGAGCAAGTTATGGCGTGCTCGGTAACCAGGCTTCTGCATCAGGCTATCCTTCGACAGGTGCAGTGACCAGCGCCCTCTATGGAATCTTTGGGCCTAATGAGAGCCTCAACCAGGGAGCTACGCTGATATCACTCTCCAATGCTAACCTGCAGTGGGAGACATCTAGACAAGCGGATATCGGTGTAGAGATGGGATTTTTCGATGGCAGACTGGCGATGGAAGTTGACTGGTATAACCGGGAGACTTACGATATCATTGCAGCCGTGCCTATACCAGATTATGTAGGATCACAAGCTGATCCCGTGGTCAATACCGCACAAGTCAATAATCAAGGTTGGGATATCACAGCAAACTGGAGACAAGGTGGAACTGTAGCCTACAATTTTGGTGTGATCGTTTCGCCGGTGACCAATTCAGTTGAAAAATTAGCAAATGGCCGCAGCGAAATTTTTGCAGCTTTTCTGCAAGGTGAACCCGCAAGTCATACAGTCGTCGGACTGCCTATTGGAGGATTTTATGGTTACAAAGTTGGTGGCATCTTCCAAACGCAGGAAGAATTGGATAACAGTCCGAAACTTGGCGGTGAAAAAGTTGGGGACATTCGATTTCAGGACACTAATCTTGATGGAATACTTAACGGCGATGACCGCGTATATCTCGGCAGCCCGATTCCAACGATTACGTACAGCTTCACTGCAGGTGTCGAATGGAATGGCTTTGATTTCAATGCAGATGTTCTTGGTGCAGGAGGCCATTATGTGTTTAATGCGAAGGAAACCTTCCGATTTAGTGTCTACAATTGGGAGCAACACGTAGAAGATCGTTGGACGTTGGAAAACCCTTCGCTGACTGAACCTCGTATAACCAATGGAGGACATAACTACAAGGTGAGCGACCGGTTTCTGGAAAAAGGAGATTTTATCCGTTTGAGAAGTCTCAGCCTCGGATATACGTTACCAGCTGGTGTTTCGTCAAAAGCGAAAATTGACCGTATGAGAGTGTACGTGACGGGTACCAACATTTGGACAAGCCAGGAGTACAGTGGTTATTCACCGGAGTTTCCGAATGCCGGAAACACGTACGAGGTGGGATTTGATTTTGGTGGCTACCCGATTGCAAAATCATGGCAGGCCGGCATTGAAATCCAGTTTTAATATCAAATCAGCAGTTTAAAAGCAACGATCATGAAAAATATCACACGATCAATCGAAATAAAAATGACCACAGGTTGGAGAATGATCATGGCACTCCTGGTACTCACTGCTGTGAGTTGCAGTGAAGACTTCCTGGAAAGGAAACCGAGAGGCCAACTCACCTATGATACGTTCTTCGAAACTCCTGACCACGCAGTATGGGCGACGAATGCGATCTATCATCAATTCAGATCCTGGGAGATGTGCGCCTTTCCATGGATAGGTATCACAGACATCATCAGTGATGATGCAGACAAAGGCAGTACGCCAAATGACGCACTCTATGTGCTGGAGCTGGACGAATTTACGTTTGATGCAGCCAATGCAGCGGTTACAGGTGCATGGCAAGGGCACTATCATGCGATCTTCAGAGCCAACCTGGCTATTGATAATATTCCTGGGATCGAAATGGATTCTACCTTGCGGGCACGGCTGATTGGCGAAGCTAAATTTCTCAGGGCGTATACCTATTTCAGATTGGTGCAATGGTTTGGTGATGTCCCATTGATCACGAGGACACTCAATGATGATGAATATTACAACCAGGAACGAACATCGAAAGAACTGGTGTATGATTTTATCGAAACTGATCTGCTTGATGCCATCGGCGCCCTTCCTGAAAAAGATGATTATGCTTCTGCTGACCTGGGACGTGCTACCAAAGGTGCGGCAAGGGGTATACTCGCTAAGCTATATGCTGTAAAACATGATTTTCCAAAAGTGATTGAGCAATGTGATGCCATCATCAATTCCGGTGAATATTCACTGTTGGCCCGATATGCGGATAATTTTTTGCCGGTAGGTGAACATGGCGCAGAGAGTATATTTGAAATCAGTGCAGTTGCTTCACAAGCAGCTATCGTCGGACCAGGTGCAACTCCTTTCAACATGATCCAGGGCGTGCGAGGTGTGCCGAATCTGGGTTGGGGTTTTAACAGACCAAGTGATGATCTCGTTGCTGAATATGAAGCAGGGGATCCACGTCGTCAGGCTACGATCATCTATGTCGGAGAAGTACTTCCAGATGGATCTACCATCGTCGAAGATAATCCGGAAGTTCTCAATGAGCGATACAACCAGAAAGCATGGGTGCCTGCGCATTCAGGTTTACAGGATAATGGACCAGGAAACATCAGAGTGCTTCGATATTCCGACATTCTTTTGCTTGGTGCAGAAGCTTACAATGAAGAAAACAATCCGGCTAAAGCTGTTGAATATCTCAATATCGTCAGGACACGCGCGCGAGGTAGTAATAACTTTATCCTCCCCAATGTGACCACGATGGACAAGGCAGAACTGAGGGAAAGTATCTACCATGAGCGCAGGGTTGAATTAGCGATGGAACAACATCGTTGGTTTGATCTCGCAAGATGGGGCAGACTTGGTGATGTGATGCCATTGGTGCAGCCAGGATTTGTGGCGACAAAACATATACTGCTTCCATTGCCACAGTCTGAGATTGATTTGACAGGTGGGACGTTGGTGCAGAATAACGGGTATTGATCGTGCTGACCCCCTACCCCCTGAAAGGGGGACCAGAGGGTGAACAATAGCAATCAATGATCTTCAATGGAGGCCGTAGGCCTCCATTGAAAAAAACAAAGTTGAGCTTAGGTTGTACCTAAGTGGTTGCTGAGCTGTAGCAAGAGGAGGGGAGTAAGCAAGTCGAAGCACTCGCGTACGATGGATCAAAAGAAGCATTGTCGTGGCAAAAATCATGTAAGCCGTCTTTGACGGCATTCTACAATACATTATCTTTTCCCTCATGATCCCAGTCGACATAACCTCCGTCATCACTATTCTCACGCGTACGCCGGCAACCATACGTGAGCTTGTAGCAAACCTCGAAGACACATGGCTGCATGCCAATGAAGGACCAGATACATGGTCACCACACGAAGTAGTCGCGCATCTGATCTATGGCGAACAAATCGATTGGATCCCAAGGATGCGGATCATCCTTGATGAAACTTCGGATAAAAAATTTACCTCCTTTGATCGTGCAGGCCATTTTCCAATTGCTGCCGGACGATCTATTGATTCGTTGCTGCATCAGTTCGAACAACTCCGTCTTGAGAACATTCTGATCCTTGTTGCAGCTGACCTGACCGAAGATGATCTCCGTAAAGAAGGTACTCATCCGGCATTTGGTCCGGTGACACTGGGACAGTTGCTTGCCTCATGGGTGGTGCATGACATGACACATATCTATCAGATCTCGAGGATCATTGCAAAGCAGTATGAAGAGGAAGTGGGGCCGTGGAAAGCTTATCTGAGAATACTGAATAACGAATAATGAATATCGATGTAGAAGTAAGAAGTAAAGGATCATCACTCTCCAGATAATTCCTTCAACTCTTCACTTTTCACTTTTCACTCTTCACTTATTTATCCCTGGATTTCGGAAGCGTAACGTTTCGCAGAAACGAACGACTGGAGAAAACAGGGATCGTCCATACGGACGAGGGCAAATGAGCAAGGAATAACGAATAAAGAATATCGAACAAGGAATATCGAAGTAATGAAGGGTGTTATTTCTTTGTGATGAAGATCAGGTTGTGATAAAACGATATCGACCCTATCCCTTCATCAGGCAGGTCAGGATGTGCTTCATCTTGAAGCCATTCCTGACGATTGACGCCATGCACACGTTTTATAAAATAATTCATCGCCGAATCAACGGAATCCATTCCTGATGTGCTTCCTTCAAACTTGGGCCAATAGCTGGTCTGCGTATCCTCGATGACATAGATGCCCCCTGGATTCATCAATGGAAAGAGTGTTTCAAAGCTAGTGATGATATGGGATTGTACATGACTACCATCATCGATGATGATATCAAAGGGCCCTTCCACCTGTGTAAGCCCTGTCAGAAATACACGATCAGTCTGATCGCCTTTGAATATTCTTATCCGGGTTTCCTGTAGTGCTGATTTGTCATAGATATCTATACCGGTGATCTTGCCTTGAGGAAAATAGCGCTTCCACATCCGAAGGGAATTTCCACCCATTTGACTTTTAGCATAACCCCCAACACCTATTTCCAATAAACGGATTGGTTTATATCGCAACGACCGGAACCATTGCTCATACACGGGCGTGTAAAAGTGATATCCCCATTTATCTGTTTGATAGACTTTGGCCAGGGAAGTAAGATCCTCTTCTGTCGACCATGCACGAAATTCCTCACGAACGCGTTTAAGGAACCAATATGTTTTCCAAGGTAAGACGGAACGGACTTTGTCTTTCCAGCTTCGTGCGTGGGTCATCGTTTATCCTCTTCTTCTTTGATCACAGAAGAAAACCTGAAGTTTTCGCGATCATATTTATCATAGAAGAGATGACGTTTTTTAATCAGATCCTTGTCCATCAGTAAGGCAACAGGTTTGAGGACGTCAAAGCCTTCTGCTACCAGCTTGATGATCGCGAGAATAGGTAACGCGAGGACGATGCCTCCAATGCCCATCAATGTACCCATCACAATGGTACCGAACAATGCAAAAAATGGATTGATGCGTACATGGCCACCGACAATTTTGGGGGTGATATAGTTAGCCTCCACCTGGATGATGATCACATACATGATGATGACGAGATAGGGCTGCATAGGATATTCGGCAGTCGTCAGCGTGTACAGGAAAGGCAGTAATCCACCAATTGTCGTTCCAATATAAGGGATGATCACGAGACAAGCTGCGAGAACTCCCCAGAGGATGGCATGCTCTACGCCGATGAGCAGGAGACCGGTGCAATTAAGTACGGCCAGGATGATGATGACCGTGACCATGCCGACGAGATAGCGTTGGATCAGATGTGCAGATTGGGAAAGGACAGATTCAATTTCATCCCGTTTGTCTTTAGGAAACTGGATCATGATGAAGTCCCTGAACGCTTCCTTGTAGATCAGCAGGAAAATAGTGTAGATGATGGTGGTGGCCATATTGAAGATTAACCCCGCACCATTGCTGATGCCCGCACCTACAAAGTCCACCGGTGCAGCGATGATCTTACTGATCATTTCATTCATCGAAGCCTGGTCTTCCGGCATCTTCATGTATGGAACATGCTCGTCAAAAAACACGAATATCGCCTCTATACCGGATTCAATCTGGTCCTGGATGGAGGTCATTTCCGATACGATCTGGATGATCTGGTACCCAAAAACAAAGGCCAGTACGCTGACAAAACTCAATACCAGCAGGACACAACCGGTAATGGAGAATACCTTATTGGGGATCAGCCAGTAAAGCCTTTTCTCCAGCGGCATCAGGAGAAAGCTGAAGAAAATCGCAAAGAAAATCGGAAATAGAAGCCCCCGGCCCTGCAGCAGCAGAAAGCCGCCTCCCAGAATGACAATCAGAATATAGGCTGTGTTTCGAAGCCACTGCATAGTTTTACCTTTATAGGCTTATGAGTGTGAAATTTACGCATTATCTGATCACCCGTTTTAATGTCCCGGTAAAAAACTGGGACCGGGACAAAGCAGGCAAGCCCGTGCTGGATGATGCGTGGATGCTCAGCCGCCTGGAATTGTTCAGGCGCTTTTGCGTTCCGGGTATTGCCAACCAAACCAACAAGGACTTTACCTGGCTGATTTATTGCGATAAGCTGACTTCTCCGGCATATCTGAATGAGATCCACCTTGCCGTAAGTGAAGTCCCAAATGTCATAGTAAGACAAGTAGGCCATTTTGAAGAACTGATGACTGATCTCAGGCAATTACTTTCAGATGAACCAACACCATATTTGATCTCCTCGAGGGTAGATAATGATGATAGCCTGGGTCCTGCATTTATCAATGTGGTTCAACGGCATTTTGTGGAGCAGGATAAAAGGATCATTAATTTCCTGAAAGGTATTCTCTATGATGCTCATCGCGGTGTGCTGACTGAAATCAGGAATAGCCAGTTTAACCATTACGGTAGCCTGATTGAAGCACTTGAGCCTGATAAAAAATTAATAACGATCATGGGCTATCCTCATGGCAGACCACCGGAAGGCAGCACGGTGACCAATGTTGATACCCGGTTTGCATGGCTTAAGATTATTCATGAACGTAACATGGCTAGTAAAACAAACGGAGTTCCGCTTTTTGACAATACGGTCACTGCTCATTTTGGTTTGCAGCCTGGTGATCTTCCCCAGTCATATTGGTCAACTTCCCTTTTCGTATTACACAGAGTGCTTTCCCGCATGAAAAGAAAGCTCTTCAACCACTAACAGATGAAAACGAATCTGCATAAGGGAGTTGAACTGTGTATCTGTACACACAATAGGAAGGATTACCTTCAGAAATGTCTTGAAGCGCTCATCCCTCAATTGGTGCAGGGGATATCAATGCTTACGGTTGTCGATAATCATTCAGCTGATGGAACAAAAGAGTATGTGCAATCACTCGCCCGGGATAACCATTTGATTCGATACAAATACGAACAACTGCAAGGCCTTAGTCATGCACGAAACAGGGGATGGAAAGAAGCTGTATTCGAATGGGTCTTTTATCTTGATGATGATTGTCTGCCGCCTTCCGGAATCGTTGATACAGCGCTGCAACTAATTGATCAGTACAAATCTTTTGATGCGATCGGTGGTCCTATATCACCAATTTTTACTGACGCTGTTCCGGATTGGTTGCCATCCGGCTTCGGACATTTCGCGATGCCCTTTGAAGAGGTGACGATGATTGAAAACGGTTTTATCCGTGGTGGTTGTTTTATGATAAAAACAACTGTACTTGAAAAGATGGAGGGGTTTAATCCCCAGCTCGGTGTGCGGGGAAAAGAATTGTACTATGGTGAAGAAATCGAATTGCAAATGCGGATGCGTCAGGCGGAGTTTAAAATAGGGTATGCGCCAATGTTACAGACCGGACATTTTGTGCGCACTGATAAACTCAGTATGAGCTGGGTACTGAAATCAGCATACGCACGTCGTAGGGATAAAATGACATTTGATCCTGTGTCTTTGCCATTAGCTTCCATACATTTTTTAAAGACGATGGCAGGTCGAATGCTTTGGACACCTATACATCTTACCAAGTCCCTTTTCAATAAATCCTATTCTTTTAAAAAGGCAGCTTACGAGATATCACAACCTCTTGCGTATAGCTCAGGAGAATGGGTCGGATCACTTATGAGGTTAATGAGAAGAAGATGACGGAAAGAGAATCGAAGGGTAGCATCCATAAACTGACTTCCGCTATGGTCAGACTTGTTTCAGGACTTCTGCGTGCGACGTATCAACCATCTCAGTATAGCATTAAACGCGGCTACATTCATCGTGCATCCATTGTATCGCATGATGACAGAGGTATGGGGGATACTTTTCAGAAAGAAGTTTACCAAGAAGCTGCAGCCCTGATACAAAAGCATCAATGGCAGACTGCACTTGATATGGGATGCGGATCAGGATACAAGACGGTTCAATATCTCGGTCATGTACATGTAACAGGCGTTGATTTTTCCCCAGCCATAGATCAGGCCAGGATGGATTACCCAAAGTACGAATGGATCAACACTGAAGATTTTGTACCGGAACATCACCATGCCGAGCTGATCATTTGTGCTGATGTCATTGAACATGTCGAGGACCCGGATGCATTCATGAAACAAATACGCTCCATTCGTGATTGGAAATGCCTCATGATCAGTACACCGGAGAGAAACAAACGAAGAGGAAGGTGGCATTATGGACCTCCACCTAATCCTGCACACTGGCGTGAATGGTCTATGCGTGAGGTAAAGGAATTTGTTACGGTATATTGTCCTGTCCATTCTATCGAACTGATCAATCCTGTGCAAGGAACCCAGTTGATTATTTGTATGCGCGAATAGCGTAGTTTAGGTATACTTATTTCCAGATATACTCCACCAACAGTCCTTTGTTTGGAGGGGGTAATTTGCCGGTACCATAAAATAATCCCGGTTCTACTTCGATGTCCAATACATTTAATACTTCATCTGATAATTCATTGCTGACATAGATGCCTGCATTGATGAAGTACATGCCGGTATTCAGGGGAAATTTAGGCACAAAGCATTCAACTGTCAGCGGAGCATTTATCTTGGGTATCGAATGATTACTCATGCTGTTGTTGGCTACAAAGCACAACTGCCCATAGATATCCAGAAACTCAATTTGAATCACAACGTTATGAGCACTTGTTGTATTTAACTCAAGTTGCAGATGGAAACTCACCGGACTTCCTGCAGCGATGTGATGCACAGGATATCCATTTTGATCCATGATCTCAAATCCGGTCAGTTTGACGGCGCCTGTTCCACGCCTATCTATTCTGTTGCTGACGGCGGAGCGTTTGGTTTCACTATAATGATTTACATAGTGATTGATTGTGTCATCCATTTTTCCCTGAAATAGAACTGAGCCTCCATGTAGATAGACACCATTGTGACACAGATCCTTGAGGTATGACATCTGATGACTTACCATGATGATGGTGCGTCCTTGTTTGGAGACATCAAGCATTTTATCCATGCACTGCTTTCTGAATTCCTGGTCACCCACGGCCAGTACTTCATCGATCAGCAATATGTCGGGTTCGAGATGAGAGGCCACTGAAAATGCCAACCGCACATACATCCCGGATGAATAGTGCTTGACTGGTGTATCGAGAAAAGCCTCAAGTCCTGAAAAAGCGACAATGCTATCAAGTTTACGAGCTACTTCCTCTCGTTTCATACCGATGATCGCTCCGTTGAGATATATATTTTCTCTTCCGGTGAGTTCAGGATGGAACCCGGTGCCGACTTCGAGCATGGAAGAGAGCGTGCCATGGATCGTGATTCGCCCTTTCGTAGGATAGGTAATGCGGGATAGCAGCTTCAGCAGCGTTGATTTCCCGGCCCCGTTAGGACCTATAATGCCGACGACATCGCCTTGCTGTATCGTCAGATTAATATCTTTCAGTGCATCAAATTCTTCCTTTTCTTTCCCCATCCCTGCCCACCAGGAAGACATACTGCTGCGGATATCCCCGCGCTTCACTTTCCCGCGTTGGTAAGTTTTCGAAACACCCTCAATGATGATTGCTGCTGTGCTCATATCTCCCCTGGCTATATTATATCAGCGATGTATTGATCCATGCGCAGGAAATACCATATGCCACCGATCAGGATAAAGAGAATCACCACTATTGAAATCCAAACGGAACTCATATCCAGGGGTGTATTGAAAAGCGCCCAGCGGAAGCCTTCGATGATGCCTGCCAGTGGATTGAGGTTGAAGGCCCACTTGTAGGGTTGTGGAACCAGAGATGCACCATACGCGATCGGGCTTAGAAACATGCCTATACGAAGGATCAATGGCAGGATATGTGTAAAGTCCCTGAACCGGATTGTTAAGGCAGCAATCCAAACGCCAAAAGCAATACCTGCAAGGATCGTCAGCAGCGTGAATGGAATGATCATGATAGCCTGCCAGGTAAAAGGAATTTCATACATGATCATCATGCCCGCCAGGATCACGATCACGATCATCAGGTCGATCAATGCACTGATTGATTTTGATAATGGAATGATCAGGCGAGGGAAATAGACTTTCTTGACGAGTGATTGAGCACCAATGACAGAGCTTCCTGCTTCACCGACGACACGCGAAAAATAATTCCACGAACAGAGTCCGGCCATGGAAAACAATAATGGAGGGACTCCTTGTGTATCTACTTTGATCACAACGCCGAAAACAAAATAAAGGAGCAAGACGGAAATCAGGGGATTGATGATAGCCCAGGCCATCCCTAAAAAAGTCTGGGCGTATCGAACACGCACATCGCGATAGCTGAGCATCCTGAGCAAATCCCTGTACTGCCAGCACTCCGCGATTTTACGCCAATACTGGACAGGCGAACCAGCCTCGATGATCGTTGTTATTGCCATACCAATGAGCCCTAAGGTACATGTATTTAGGCCGAAATCTACCGTTTATACACAACGCTTTATATTCCCCGCTTAATAGAATACCATAGGGATAAAACGGCCTTGGCCGTTGCAGGAGTTTGCTCCTGCGACTAAACAGATACCCAATGGAATTCCAATCGAGAATCTATATTGGAATTCTCATGGTCGCAGGAGCAAAC